>JBBSAN010000163.1:0-10900 GCA_038252265.1 Chloroflexia bacterium | reverse complement strand
GTTGGTGCCGAGGACGGTCCACGGGGCTAGGGTACCGGTCTCAAAGCCGCCGTTGACGATCGCCGCCGAGGCGCACGGCGTCTGGGTCGCCGTGGGGGTCAAGGTGACGGTGCGGGTCGGGGTGGCGGTGGGCGGGGTGCCCGTCACCGTCGGCGTCGGCGTGCCCTGCGACGGGATCGAGTTCAGCGCATCATCAATCTGGATCAGGCCCCAGCCATAGTTGTTGTTCGGGCGGGTGCCCCAGGTCGGGCTGAAGAACGCCGTGCTGGTCAGCGCGAACATGTACTGCGGAATGGTCAGGTTGGGGTTCTTCTGCTGCAAGATCGCCAGCGCGCCCGCGATGTGGGGGGTCGCCATCGAGGTGCCCGACTCGGCGCAGGTATAATCCGTGTCGCTGCCGTTGTACGAGGAGCAGATGTTCACGCCCGGAGCAATGGCCTGCGGGCGGATCGACTGATCGAAGCAGCTCGGACCGCGGCTGCTGAAGCTGGCGATGACCCAGTTGCTGACACTGGTGTCGAGCGCGCCCGTACCCCAGGCGTTCACATACGAGGCCGGAGCACCCACCGAGCCAGCGCCGGGACCGGCGTTGCCGTTGGCGAAGTCAGGGAAGATACCCGCGTTCACCCAGTTGGTGACACCGGTCTGGAAGTCGGGGGTGGTGCAGGTGTTGTTGCCCCAGCTATTGCTGGAAATGCGCGGGCGCAGGGCGGGGTTGGCCTGCGTGCCGTTGACGCGGGTCGGGGCGAGCGTCCACTGGAAGCCGTTGAGGATGGCCGTGAGATCGCACGAACTGGTGGCGCAGATCCGCACTGTGACCCACATCGCGCCCTTCGCCGTGCCGATATTGCCGTAGGTGGCGTTCGGTGAGGTACCGATGATGGTGCCCATTGTGTGGCTGCCGTGGCCGTTATTGTCGGTCGGTGTGGCGAAAACGTTATAGCCGTCAAACCAGTTGTAGTCGTGAATGTTGCCCGGATCAGGCGGGGCGACCACGCCACGATAGCGGGCGTTCAGCGCCTCATGGGTCCAGCGTGTGCCGGTGTCCATCGAGCCGACCGTGACGCCGGTGCCGTCGTAGCCCAGCGCCCAGGCCTGGGGCGCATGGATTTCGTTCTGGTTGTGCTGGATGATAAACGGGACATTCCAGTGCGTCTGCGTGACGGAATCCAGTTGCGCCTGCTGGAGCACGTCCACCGCCTGGTCGGAGAGGGTGGCGGGGGTGTCGAAAATCTGGTACGTGCCCAGTTCCTTCACCATCGCGACCGCCGGATTCGCGGCCACGGTCGCCGCCGAGTCGAGATCACCCGAGGCGATGATCGAGTTGATGATCCAGTAACCGGTCACGTCGCTGACCTTGCCCGCCTTCTTCAGGTCATTGAGCTGATTCAGCAGGGGGCCTTGGGTCGAGTCCGCCTTGGCGCGCAAGGTGTTGTAGACATACCAGCCCTTATCGGCCCATTGCGCAGTGGGGATGTTGTTACGGGTATCGGCCTGGTCCTTAAGAACCACCCAGTACTTCACGTGGGCACCCGGTGCTTCGCTGGCAAATTGCTGCCGCAAGGCGGGGGTGATCTTGTCGGGATCCTTTTGCGCTGTCGATCCTGCCGGATCGGGTGGGGTGTTCGGCTGTTGCGCCATAACGGTGGTGCCGATCCCGATCAGTAACACCAGGGCGAGTAGCGCCGCAGCAATAAAAAAGCGGTTGCGCCTGTTCATAGGTCTTCCTTCCTTTTGTGGTCCGGTTCTGCAAGGCCACTACAGCACCGCACACCGGGTGCAGCGTAGCCGCCAGTTGACCTGCCCTTGTCACTGCGGAGCGGAGGTTCCGCGATAGGTCCTGGTCGTAGGGGCATCGAACGGTGGGATCTCCTGCGCGGGGAGGAGTTCTGGGCTACCGGCAACCCATACCTCGCTCGCCAGGGGTCACTGTGTTGATGCCAGGGCGGGGAGTAGCGCCTATAACCTCCAGCATCACCTCTTCGCTGCTCTGTACCCCGCAAGCTTCCCCTTAGGATTGACCGCAGCCGTAGCCGCTGGCAGGTGGTTTCATTATAGCAAAGTGTAAAATCATTGTCAATTTACTTTTCCTCCATTAAGATAATATATTACTTTGATAATAATCTATTATTAAATCAATATAACAGATGTACTATGATACATAAGGCAGCAGAGAAACTACTTTAGCTGATAGTATCGGTTACGTATCGGAAGGGTCTATGGGATATGTCCGTACGGTAGCTGCCTTGTAGGGAGGGACACCTATCGCCGTAGAGTATCAAGCAAAGTGCGCGGAATGCTGGTACCCCACCCCAGCCGCCTGACAATGACGGACAGCCAACAGCAAGCCGCCGGATCAGGCCCGGTTGCTGAGCAGAAACTGAGGACTTGGTCTTGTCCCGCGCCCGATGGGGATAGACTTGTTCGTAGCGCCCCGGTCTGCGGGCGCATACGATCTGGGAGTTTAACACCAGATAAGAGGCAGTATGGGCAGCAGGCTGCGCGGGTGTGGCGCTTTGGCAGACACAGGCGGGGGGTTCTTCTCTTTGGGAGAACTCCTCGCCGCGATTCTACCCCAGGATCGTGACCCGCCCGGCGCTGCCGTCCACCCGCACGCGCTGGCCGGTGTGCAGGCGGGTGGTCGCCTCATGCACGCCGACCACGGCGGGGATGCCATACTCGCGGGCCACCACCGAGCCGTGCGTGACTAGCCCCCCGATCTCCATCACCAGCCCCCCGGCGCTCAGGAACAGGGGCGTCCAGCCCGGGTCGGTGGCGGGGCAGACCAGGATCTCGCCCGGTTCCAGCCGCACCCCACGAGGGTCCAGCACGACCCGCACGATCCCCTCCACGCTGCCCGGCGAGACCGGGTCACCCACCAGATCGTTACTGCCCGCCGTGCTTAATCCGGCGTAGAACACTTCGCCCGTGCTGAGCAGCAGGCGGGGTAACTGGCGGCGGGCGCGTTCCTGGTTATAAGCGGCCTGGTTGGTGGCGACGACCGCCCGCAGGTCCACGGCAGCGCCCGCGGCAAAGCGCTGCAAGTCGGCCAAGGGCACAAAGAAGATATCCTCGGCCTGCGCAAGTAGCCCCCGATCGACCAGCGAGCAGCCCTGGGCGAGCAGCGCCGTCCGATACAGGTCGAACGCTTTGATCGCATAGAGCTTGGGCGTCTCGCGGATGCCGCCCAACACCCGCATCCGGTGGATGGCCCCGGCCAGCAGGCGCGCCCGCACGGCCCCGAAGCGGGTGTGCCGGACGCGGGCGACGTAGTCGGCCCCCAACCGCTCGGCCTCGGCCTGGGCGCGGTGGAACACCTGATCGGGGGCCAGGCCGGGATCGTCCATCTGGAGATAACTCTGCACGCTCTGGAAAATGGAGGACGGATCTTCGCGCCAGCGCGGGCGGCCCAGGTCGATCTCGGCCACGGCGCGCATCCCATACTCGGCCAGGAACCCGGTCAGGGCCTGTTGCGCGACCGGAGGCAGGCTCTCCTGCCGGTAGGCCGCGACCAGCTCGGTCACGGGCGTGTTGAGCAGGTGGGTGCGCGCCTCGGCATCGGCGTGGATCGCCTGCGCGGTCGCCCAGAGCTGCAAGTCCATCGCGGTCGTGACATTCCCCGGCAGCCCGCGCAGCAATTGCAGCCCGGTGCCCGGCGCAAGGCCCAACCAGCGCACCAGCAGGCGATCCACCACCGCGATCAGGACGACGCCGGGGAAGATCAAGGGCAGCAGGTGGGCGAACAGGTCGGGGACGAGCCGGGCGTTGTCCGCCGCCATCACCGCCAGCAGTGCGGCGAGGTCCGGTGCGGCGTTCACGTCCCGCCGCACCCTGGCGAGGTAGCGGTCTGCGGCCCGCTGGGCGCGGGCGGTGGCCGCCTCAGGCCGGCGCATGGCGTGCCCGGCGAGGCCCAGCAGGCCACGGAGGCCGACCAGCACCCCCGCGGCCATGCGCGGGGTTAGCAGCCGCCGGGGGGGGATACGCCCCGCCTTAAGCAGATCCAGCAGGGCTGCCCGCGCCCCCGGATCGCCCTGCTCCAGCACTGCCAGCACCAGCTTGCGGAGATGGGGATCGCGCACCGGCTCGGTGGCGTCAATGAACAGCCGTCCGCCCGCCTCCAGCAGGATCGTCTCGGGTGGGCGCTTAAAGGGCAGCGCACGGGCCACCAGGGCGAAGACGCCCAGGCCCAGAGGGGTCAATGGGTCCATCACCCCCTGCAATGAATTGGCGCTGAGATAGATCCGCAGACCCCTCAGCGCGTCGGGTCGGGCGGGGAGCGGGTAGAGCGAGGTGATGGGACGAGCCTGGAGCAGGGTCAACTGCCCGTCAGCCCAGGCCCACTCGATATCCTGCGGCGCGCCGTAATGCGCGGCGACCCGCTGCGCCAGCCGGGTGAGAGCCAGAATCTGCGTGTCGGGCAGCGCCTGCTGCTGAGCCTGTGCGTCGCCGTGGGCCAGGGTGGTGGTGCCCCCTTCGGGCCGGGAGACAATTGTCAGGGCCTTCGCGCCCAGCTTGCGCTCGGTGATTCGCCCGGTGCGCGCATCAACCCGGTAGTGGTCCGGCTCCACCTGACCGGAGACCACCGCCTCGCCCAGCCCGAAGCTGGCGTCGATCACCACTTCATCGCGCCGCCCGGTCAGGGGGTTGGCGGTAAACAACACGCCCGAAACGTGGGCGGCGATCATCTGCTGCACCACCACCGCCAGCGCCACCTCGTCGGGGGCGATGTTGTTGCGGGCGCGATAGGCCAGGGCGCGGGCCGTCCACAGGCTGGCCCAGCACTGCTGCACCGCCTGGCGCACGGCGGCAGGACCGATGATGTTGAGATAGGTCTCCTGCTGCCCGGCGAAGGAAAGGCCGGGCAGATCTTCGGCGGTGGCCGACGAGCGCACTGCCACCGGCAGGGCCGCCGGGTCGGCCCCGGCCAACGCCTGATAGGCGGCGTCGAGCGCCGTCACGATATCCGGCGGCATCTGGCCCCCGGCGAACAGGGCCTGGATCGCGGCGGCGGTACACTCCAGCGCCACCGGATCATCGGGGGCGACCCGCCGGGCCAGGGCCAGCAGCCGGTCGTTGATCCCATTGACGGCGATGAAGGCCTGATAGGCTGCGGTCGTCAGCAGAAAGCCGGGCGGCACGGGAAAGCCCGCCCGCGTCAAGGCGACCAGATTCGCCCCCTTCCCACCGACCGCGCTCAATGGAGCGTCGGTGGCGTCAAACGCCAATATATAGGTCATCGCATTACTCCCCGCTCATGCTGTCTATAACTCCATCGTTCCACTTATTATTGATTGGCCGATTAATCAAAATGCGGCGCAAAAATCAGGCGGTTGGGGAGCCGTGCCCTGGCTCCATGCCGTGCAAGAAGATATCAACCACGGTGGCAGCCATCGTCTCTGGCTGCAAGGTGGGGGTGTCGGCTTGCAAAAAGACCTCATGGGTCAGCACATAGGCGATTAATGGCCCGGCAAAGCAGCGCGCCGCCGCGCCGGGGTCCATCGGGCGCAGGGTGCCCTGCGCCATCTGGTGGGCCAGGTAGCGGGTCAGGAAGGTGAGCGCCCGCCCTGGCCCCAGGTGGTTAAACACATCGGCCACGGCGGGCCGCCGGATCGCCTCGGCCAGCATCACTTTGAACACCGCGACTGCCTCGCGATTCTCCAGCATCAGCACGAAGGTCTGGGCGAAGATCGGCAAGACCTCACGTGGGGGCCGGTCGAGGAACTCCTCGCCCCGGTGAAGCAGTTGGAGCACCGGAGCACGGTGCTCCAGCACTTGCTCAAACAGGTCCAGTTTGTCTTTGAAATAGTGGTAGATCAGACCGGGCGAGCCGATGCCCGCCGCCTGGGCAATATCTTTGTTGGTCGCGTTCTCAAAGCCCTTGGCGGCAAAAACCCGCAAGGCCCCGTCCATGATTTGCTGGCGCTTGCTCTCATAATCTGCGTCATCGCGTGGTGGCACGGGTAAGTTCCTCCTTTAGTTAATTGACCAGTCAATCAACATTATAAGGCTAATAAGCCCTGGTGTCAATAGGGTCGCCAACAGGAATGCGCAGCATAAGAACCGGGCGAGTGCGCCGGGTAGTCCGTGCGCCTGCGGGTTCCGATTCGCGGGGCCAACTCGTATCAGGGCGGAACCGGCGTTCCGCCCTGCGCCTGCTCGAACAGCCGGGCAAATTGCAGCAATTCGGTCGTGTTTAAGTCGGAAACGGCCCAGGCCTGCATGTCCCCACTGGTCCACTGGACGAGATTATAGCCCTGGCGCGTTTCAGCGTGCAGCGCCGTCGGTGCCGCCCCGGCAGCGGCGGCCCGCCAGGGCCTGGCGGTGGAGCATCGCTACCAGGATTACCTGGATCTTACCGACACGGCCCGCTACCGGGCGGCGGTGCTGATCTACGGCGATGTCTGCACCCTGGACGCGGCTCCACGCGACCGCCTGCTGGCGAACATCCGGCAGGCTCTCCAGGCCAGAGGCCGCTTCGCCTTGGACGTGATGACGCCCGCGCATCCGGTACGCCAAAAGCCAACCGTCGAGTGGGCCGCGCCGGAGGCCGGATTCTGGCGGCCCGGCCCGCATCTGGTCCTTACCCGGCGGCTCGACTACCCCGAAGCCGCTAGCTTTCTGGAGCAGTATCTGGTGATCGAGGAGACCGGCACCCTGACCGAGTATCGCAACTGGTACCACTTCTACACGGTCGCTACCCTGGCACCGATCCTGGAGCAGGCAGGCTTCCACCTGCGGGAGGTCTGGGGCGACCTGACCGGCCCACCCCCCAGCGCCGAAGGGGGCTGGCTGGGCCTGCTGGCCGAGCGCGCCGGGTAGATCAAGGGATGGCTCCCACTTGCGCCAGCGAAGCATCACCCCTTGGATCAGGTAATCGGCGCGGCCCTGGCGTGGCCGCTACCGGGGCAGGACATAACAGCAGCACCTGCTTGACCGGTCTGGCAGACACCAGTGGCGGGCACGCATCCCCCGATCGACGACATCTCCCCCATATTCAGGAACCCTATCGCGCCCGATCACCCTGGGGGAACAGCGCCCCGCCCCGGCTACCGGCCCGCCAGACCAGTCCACACAGGACCACAGCCTGATCGTCCCTGAAGCGCACGCCGATCGTAAGTGTTCAGAGATCAGAAAGCAGAAGTCAGATCTTTCATCGTAAAGGAGGGTACCGGCGCGCGTGTGTGTACAGGCTAGGACTGATTCACACACTCCGCTGATTTCTGATTTCTAATTTCTGAACACTTACGTGCCGATCTCGCTCTTGACAGGGGCAGGGATCCGTGCTATTATATAAATGAACATGTTCACTTAACGGAGGTTAACCCATGACACCCGCCCCCATCCTGACCCCGAAAGCGCGCCAGACCCGCGCTCATATCCTGGCGACGGCCCTCGACCGATTCGCCCAGCAGGGCTATGAGCAAACGACGATGCGCAATATCGCCACCGCCGCGGGGTGCTCACTCGGCTTGACCTACCGCTACTTTGCCCGGAAAGAAAGCCTGGTGCTGGCGCTCTACACTCAGCTCGAGCAGGAGTTTGTGACCCAGGTTGCCACCCTGCCGCCCGGCCCGCTCGCGGAACGCTTCACAGCGGCCCTGCACGCCCATGTCACCCACCTGGCTCCTTACCGGACGGTGCTGCGGGCACTCTTCGGGGCCGCACTCGACCCCACGGCGGCGACGGGGGTGTTCGGGGCGGACGCTGCTGCCGTGCGCACCACCGTCCAGGCGGCCTTTGGTGTCATCGTCGCCGGGGCCACCGATGCCCCACCGGCCCTGCTGGCGGGTGCATACGCCACGGTGCTCTATGGTCTGCACCTGGGGTTGATCTTCGTCTGGCTGGCCGACCGCGACCCTACCGGGAACAACGCCGCCGAACTGATCGCTCTGGCGGGGGCGGCCCTGGCGCTGGCTGGCCCGCTGCTGTTCATCCCCGGAGCCGACGCGACGCTGACCCGGCTGGCGACGATCACCGGGCGGGTGCTGGGCTAGCGCCCGCCGGAACCCGGCGTTTCCACTATACCCCCCTATCTTCCATACCTCGGAGCATGGCTACGCGGGCGGGCGCGGGGTATGGTGCTGCCTACGACAGACCGCCGACCGGCGGTGCTGTCTCATCGAGAAGGAGCCTGAGCAATGCGACGAGTGATCCTGTTCCTGGGACTGAGCCTGCTGGTGGGTACGTTGTTCGCGGCGGCTGGATTCGTCGGGCTGAGCACTCCTGGCCGACCGGTGCGGGCGAGCGGTCGCCCGCCGCTAGGGCTGATCACCGACACGCCGACCACGCTCCCCAGCGATACGCCGCCGCCGGTCAGTACGGCGACCGCCTCCCCGACGCCCACGGTCACGCCGACCGTCTGCCTGGTCATCTTCAATGATGTACCGTCCGACAACACCTTCTACGCCGATATCGAGTGCCTGGCCTGCCGGGGCATCGTCGGGGGCTACCCCTGTGGCGGCCCCGGCGAGCCGTGCCCCGGCCAATACTACCGCCCCGGTAACAATGTGACGCGGGGGCAGGCCAGCAAGATCGTGAGCAGCGCGGCCCAATTCGCCGACCCCGTGCCGAGCACGCAACAGACGTTCGCGGATGTGCCGCCGGGCAGCACCTTCTGGCCGTATATCGAACTCCTGGTGGGCCGGGGGATCATCAGCGGCTATCCCTGCGGCGGGGCGGGGGAACCGTGCATCGCCCCGGCGAACCGGCCCTATTTCCGCCCGAACAATAATGTGACGCGGGGGCAATTGAGCAAGATCGTGAGCGGCGCGGCGGGCTACACCGAGACGCCGACCGGCCAGGCGTTCGTGGACATCCCGCCGAGCCATCCATTCTATCTCTATGTGGAGCGGATCGCCGCGCGGGGGACGATCAGCGGCTACCCCTGCGGCGGGGCGGGTGAGCCGTGTCCGGGCGTCTACTTCCGCCCCGGCAACAATGCCACACGCGGCCAGATGGCGAAGATCGCGGCGCAGACCTTCTATCCCAATTGCCCCACCTGTGCGCTGCGCTGGCGCGTCGCGCCTAGCCCTAACATTGGAGCGGGTGATAACAGCCTCGTTGGCGTGGCAGCGGTGGACACAGACGATGTTTGGGCGGTTGGTCTCTCCGTTAATAGCAGCATCGTTCAGACGCTGGCGGAGCACTGGAACGGCACGACCTGGAGTGTCGTGCCCAGCCCTAACATCGGGACAGGTACCAACCGCCTCATGGATGTCGCGGCCAGCGCGGGCGAAGTCTGGGCAGTTGGCTACTACTCCAATGGCAGCCACCTTCAGACGCTGACCTTGCAATGGACAGGCACGACCTGGCGGGTCGTGCCCAGCCCCAACGTCGGGACGGAGGACAATCGCCTTTGGAGCGTGACGGTGGTGAACATCAACGATGCCTGGGCCGTTGGCGACTACCATGTTGGCAGCGTCCAGCAAACCCTGGTGGAGCATTGGAACGGCGTGACCTGGAGCATTGTGCCCAGCCCTAACCTTCCGGGAGCGGCGATTAGTGTCTTTCACGGAGTAGCGGCGTTGAACACGAGCGATATCTGGGCCGTCGGTCTCTACTCCTACAATAATGGCAATGGCAATGGCAATGGCCTGCCCTTTCAAACCCTGGTGGAGCACTGGAACGGCACGACCTGGAACATTGTGCCCAGCCCTAATGCCGATCCGCCTTTGAATGACCTCTGGAGTGTGGTGGCGCTGAGTCCAGATGATGCCTGGGCGGTTGGCGACTACCTCTCAGGCAGCAATATTTACACCCTGGTGGAGCATTGGAACGGCACGACCTGGAGCATTGTGCCCAGCCCTAACCCGGTGGCGGGCATCAACGACCTCCTGGACGTGGTGTGGCGCGCCCCGAACGACATCTGGGCCGTCGGGTACACTGGCGCTGAAAACAATACCAGCCAGACATTGGTGGAGCACTGGGATGGTACCGCGTGGAGTGTCATGTCCAGCCCTAGCCCTGGAGCGCATAGCAACAGCTTCCATAGTGTGACGGTATCCGATCTCCATGATGTCTGGGCGGTGGGCACCAGCAGCGAGGATATCGTCAATCAGACGCTGGTGGCGCATTACACCCTGACATGCCCGTAGCAGCGGCAGGCGACCAGCGACCGGGCGGGATCCCGCCCGGTCGCCCTGTGCCTCTCGTCGCCTGTGCTCCGCCTGGTAACTCCGCTGGCCGCGACAATGCTCCATGCTGGCTCGTATGCACCTGCTGCCCACGGCCTGTATAATATGATGGGCTTCACCGAGTACGACCGGATGGAGCCGTGGGCGAAGGAATGGTAAGGTACGACCGCAAAGGAGACGAGCATGGAAACGACGACCGCGCCACAGGTAGAGGTGCTCCGCCAGGAACTGCCGGTGGTGGAGCGACTGGTCTATTTGAACACGGGCACTGCTGGACCGCTGCCCCGCCGGACCGCTGCCGCCATCACCGCCGCGAATGAGCGCCAGTTACTGGACGGCAGGGCCAGCTTCAAAGTCTACATGGAGGAGTATTTCCCCCTGCTCGATGAGGTGCGGGCGCGTTTTGCCCGCCTGCTGGGGGCCGACGTGGGCGAAATCGCCATCACCCATCACACCACCGAAGGCATGAACATCGCCACCTGGGGTCTCAACTGGCAGCCGGGCGATGAAATCGTGGTGACTACCCATGAGCACGAAGCCGGGCTGCTCCCCGCCTATGCGGTGGCCCAGCGCTTTGGGCTGCGCCTGCGCCTGGTGGAGGTGGGCGAGTCCCTCGACCAACTGGCCGAGGCGGTCACCGCCGCGATCTCGCCGCGCACGCGCCTGGTCAGCGTGTCGCACGTCACCTTTACCACCGGGGCGGTGCTGCCGGTGCAGGCCATCGCCGAGGCAGCCCACCGGCAAGGGGCGCTGGTCGTGGTAGACGG
>JBBSAN010000162.1:0-10939 GCA_038252265.1 Chloroflexia bacterium | reverse complement strand
TCGCCCCGGCCAGCAACTGGAAAGCCGCCGCCCGCCGGGCGGCGCTGCGTGGAGAGTAGGAGCTACCGATGTCGTTACGCTACTACGCCGAAATGGACGGGGAGGCCTGGCCGCTGGAGGTCGAGGACGGGCCGGACGGGTTGCATATCGCCCCGGTGGGCGAGGATGGCACCCCGGAAGCGTCCCAGGCGGCCAGCTTCAGCCTCGTGCAGACCCCCGGAGTCTATTCGCTCTTGCTGGACGGCAACAGCTGCGAGGTCTGTGTGGAGCCGGACCCCAACCACCCCCACTCCTGGCTGGTGTCGCTGGGGCGCTGGCGCTTTGTGGTGCAGGTGCAGACCGAGCGTGAGCGCCGGTTAGCCAAAGCGGTCGCCCAGAAGGCCGTGCATACCGGCGAGATCACGATCAGGGCGCCCATGCCCGGCCTGGTGCGCGACGTGGCCGTCACCGTCGGGACCGACGTGGTGGAGGGCCAGCGGCTGGTGGTACTGGAAGCGATGAAGATGGAGAACGACATTCAGGCCCCGCGTGCGGGCCGGGTCAAGACCATCCACGTCAAAGCGGGCGAGACGGTGGATAGCGGGCGGGCGCTGGTGGTGCTGGAATGATCCACCCGCTGTATGCGGCCTTGCCGGGCGAGGTCTGCTGATGGATGGCCCGGTGCTGCTCCTGTCGCCCCACTGCGACGATGTGCCCCTGTCGCTCGGCGCGGCCTTGCTGGCGGGCGTGTTCGGGCCGGATGTGGCCGAGTTGCTGATCTTTTCGCGCTCCCGCTACACCCAGTTCACACCGGGCACCGGGGACATCGAAGCGACCACCGCCCTCCGCGCCGCCGAAGAACAACACGCGGCGGAACTGGCGGGCTACGCAGTCACGTTCATGGGCTTCCCCGAACCGTTTGCCCGCCCCGGTTACACCGTGATGCGCGAGATCTTCGACCCGGCCCGGCCCCTTCCCGGCGAGACGATCTGGGCCGAGGTCCACACCGCGCTGCTGGCGCGGTTGCGCGCCCACCGAGGGCCGGTGATCGGCCCACTGGGCTGCGGCGACCATATGGACCACCGCATCGTGACCGCCTGCCTGCGCGAATATATGGAGACGACTCCCGACGCGATCCCCCTGTTCTACGAAGATCTGCCTTACGCCGCCCGGCCCACCCTGGAGCAAATCGCCGCGCGGGTACCGTCTCTCTGGCAGGGGGAGCCGTTCGTGCCCATCGCTCTCCGGGGCGCATCACTGGCCGCCAAGCTCACCTTGTTGACCGAAGCGTATCCCTCGCAACTGGATGCCAGGGATCTTCAGGAAGTGGCCGCGCACTGGCACCGGCGCGAAGGCACCGAGGTGGTGTGGGTTCCGGCGCGGTATCGCAGCTTACTACCGGCGGGAGGGGACGGACCATGACCGACAAATTTCACGACTGGCAAAACAAGATCCTTAATCCCGCCCTGGCGAAGAACCCGGAGCGGCTGGCCGCGTTCACCACCGCGTCGGGCGAGCCGGTGGAACGGCTCTACACGCCCGCCGACCTGGACTCGTGGGACTACGAGCGCGACCTGGGCTACCCCGGCGCGTTCCCGTTCACCCGCGGGGTGCAGCCGACGATGTACCGGGGGCGGCTGTGGACCATGCGGCAGTATGCCGGGTTCGGCACGGCGGCAGAGAGCAACGCGCGCTATCGCTACCTGCTAGCCCAGGGGCAAACTGGCCTGTCGGTGGCCTTCGACCTGCCGACGCAGATGGGCTACGATGCTGACCACCCGCTGGCCGCGGGCGAAGTAGGCAAAGTCGGCGTCTCGATCTGCTCGATTGACGACATGGAAGTGCTGCTCCAGGAGATCCCGCTGGACAAAGTCAGCACCTCGATGACGATCAACGCCACGGCGAGCATCCTGCTGGCGCTCTACATCGTCGCCGGGCGGCGGCAAGGGGTCGCGCCCGCCCAACTGAACGGCACGGTGCAGAACGACATCCTCAAAGAGTACGTGGCGCGGGGCACCTATATTTACCCCGCTGCCCCGTCGCTGCGCCTGGTGACCGACCTGATCGCCTACTGCGGCGACCATGTGCCCAACTGGAACACGATCTCGATCAGCGGCTACCACATCCGCGAGGCGGGCAGCACAGCCATTCAGGAAGTGGCCTTCACCCTGGCGAATGCCATCGCCTATGTCGAGGCGGCGCAGGCGCGGGGGTTGGATATTGACGCCTTCGCGCCCCGGCTGGCCTTTTTCTTCAATGGGCACAGCGACTTCTTCGAGGAGGTCGCCAAGTACCGGGCGGCGCGGCGGCTGTGGGCGCGGCTGGTGCAGGAGCGGTTCGGGGCGAAAGATCCGCGCTCGGCCATGCTCCGTTTCCACACCCAGACCGCCGGGTCCACCCTGACCGCGCAGCAGCCCGACAACAACGTGGTCCGAGTCGCAGTGCAGGCGCTGGCTGCCGTGCTGGGCGGCACCCAATCGCTCCACACCAACGCGATGGACGAGGCGCTGGCCCTGCCCACCGAACGCTCGGCCCGACTGGCCCTGCGCACGCAGCAGATCATCGCCTACGAAACCGGGGTGCCGAACACGGTGGACCCGCTGGCCGGGTCGTACTTTGTCGAGAGTCTGACCGACGCCATCGAAGCCGGGGCACGCGACTACCTGCGCCGGATTGACGACCTGGGCGGCACGCTGAAGGCGTTGGAGGCGGGCTTCTTCCATGAAGAGATCCAGGACGCCGCCTACCGCTGGCAGTTGCAGGTGGACAGCGGCGAACGGGTCATCGTCGGCGTCAACCGCTTCCAGCAGCAAGACGCCGCCCCGCCCGACCTGTTGCAAATGGACCCCGCGCTGCGCGAGGCGCAACTAGCCCGGCTGGCGGCGTTGCGGGCGCGGCGTGACCCGGTTGCGGTGGCCGACCGCCTCCAGGCGCTGCAAAGCGCGGCGGGGGGCGACGCCAACCTCTTGCCCTATATCATCGCCTGCGTGGAAGATCTTTGCACGCTGGGCGAAATCTGCGATGCGCTGCGGGCCGTCTTCGGCCTCTATGCCGAGCAGGCGACCATCTGAGCGCGGCGCACTCTGGCACAGGACTTGCACACGCCTGCTATAATAAAGAGAGATTTGACCACACGAAGGAGCCAGCACCATGCCACCGAGGGTGAAACAGCCAAAGAAACGACCGGATAGCACCGCGCCCAACGAAGCGGGCCAGGTGGCCTTGCCCAATCCGGGCGAGTACCCCACCGACGGGGGGGATATCGGCCTGCGCCGCAACACGCTGGGCACCTTCCCGGCGCGGGGGCACCGAGCCGGGGGCGGGACGACGATCGGCCCTGCCGAGCGCGTGGCGATCATGCGCAACCTGGAGTTCAGCGCCGGGGGCCGTTCGCAACTGGTGGCCGGGGGGCCGGTCAGCGCCAACCAGGCCAACATCTCCGAGCGTACCGGGCAGGTGCAGATCCACGGCACGCACGACACCAGCTCGACCGCCGGCAACGTGCAACACGACCAACCCGCCCAGCCGCCGCCCGCCTCCGCCACCACGGCCATTGACCCGTTAGACGGCGTGTCCACCGAGGGCGAGACCGGGCCGGGCCGCCGCCGCGACACGAAGGGCTTGTAGCGATTGCGGAATGTGGATTGCGGAATGCAGAATGCGGAGTGAGCCGGGTTTGTAGTCCCCGCCGTTGGCTCGGTTAATTTGAGATCAAAAAGGCACCTCCAAACGGAGGTGCCTTTTTGTGTGCGAGGGGTGCCGGGGGCGGCTTACCAGCGGCGACTGCCGCCGGAGCGCGCCGGGCGACGGCTGCCGTTATTGCTGCTGCTCCCACCCCCGCCGCCGCTGATCCGTTCCGCCTGGAGGCCGCCCTGGCCGCCGCTGATCCGTTCGGGGGCGAGGCCGGGGATGCCGCCGGTGCCACTGAGCCGTTCGCCGGGCAGCGCGGGGACCGCCGACGTGTCCTCCGGCGTTTCCGCCGGGGCGGCGACGGGCACGTTGTTGTTGACCCAACGGCGGGGGAGGGTCTGGTGCAGCGCGGCTTCGAGGCGGCGCATGACCAGCAACTCTTCCGGCCCGACCAGGGTGATCGCTTCGCCGTCTTTCGAGGCGCGGGCGGTGCGCCCGATCCGGTGGATGTAGTCTTCCAGGCTTTGCGGCACATCATAGTTCACGACGTGGGTCACGTCGGGCACATCGAGGCCGCGCGCCGCCAGGTCGGTCGCCACCATCACCGGGGTTTCGCCGGTCTTGAACTTGTCGAGGGCCGAAAGGCGCTGGTCCATCGCCCGATCGCCGTGCAGCACTTCAACGCGGAAGCCCCGGCGGCGCAACTGGCTGTGGATGTCGTCCACGTCGCGCTTGGTCTTGCCGAAGATGAGCACGCGTTCCGCGCCCGGTTCGCGCAATAACCCTTCGAGCGCGTCAATCTTGCGCCCGTCCATGATCACCTGCACGCTCTGGCTCACTGTGGGGACCGCCGTAGACGGCTTGCCCACGGTCACTTTCACCGGCTGCTCCAGCAGGTGGGCGGCGAGCGGGGCGATAACGGCGGGCATGGTGGCCGAGAAGAAGAGCGACTGGCGGTGGCCCGGCAGCTTGCTCACGATCCGTTGCATATCGGGCAGGAACCCGAGGTCGAGCATCCGGTCCACTTCGTCCAGCACCAGCGCCTGGACCTGGTAGAGGTCGAGCACGCCCCGCTGGTTGAGGTCGAGCAGGCGGCCCGGCGTGCCGACGACGACCTGCGCCCCGGCGCGCAACTGGCTGATCTGCTTCGCGCTGGCCGCGCCGCCGACGATGACTACAGCCTGCACCCCCAGGTGGCGGCCATAGCTCCGTACTTCTTCTTCGACCTGATAGGCCAATTCGCGGGTGGGCACGACGACCAGGGTGTGGACGCCGACGTGGGCGGCCATACGGTCGAGCAGCGGCAGGACATAGGCGGCGGTTTTGCCGGAGCCGGTGGCGGCGATGCCCAGCACGTCGCGTCCTTCTAATACCGCCGGGATAATTTGTTCTTGAATCGGGGTGGGGATAATATGATCCCGTTCCTCCAGGGCCTGCAAAATCGCAGGGCTGAGGGCAAAATCGCTAAAGCGCACGAGCGCATCCTTTCTCATGGTGCTCGCGCCCAGAAGGCAGGGGTTGACGGGCCGGCGCGAGCCGTGTGCCTGTAGTGCCGGTCAACCAGGGGCGCATTTTGCTCTGATGCGCCACATCTCCACGCGCGCCGACCCTTGCCGGGGCGCTGCGCTATCAGTTGGTCGGTGGACCTTGCGGGCGGCGTTGGGAGCGCCGTTGCGAGGAAGTGCCGGGGGGTCTCGACGGGTGGCACATGCCCGCTGCGTCTGGGGCACATGAACAAGGCGATTTACCGATTACTACCCTACCAACTTTCACATAGTAAGTATACCCGAATAGTAACCAAAAAGCAAATAAAAGTGAAAATTCAGGGGTCAGGGATAGGGGGTTGGGGGTCAGGGATCGGGGGTCGGGGGTCGGGGTTGGGACTGCACATAGGTGCGGACCTTAGCCCCGGAGGGGCGACAGACAATAGCCCACAGTGCAAGCTGTGGGAGAGGTACTCCTCGTTTAGCCCCGGAGGGGCGACAGAGCCAACCCCCGATGCTCGTCTGTCGCCCCCTCGTGACGACAAGTAGACAGTTCTAGGGTAGTTACTGCCTCGCGCCTGGGGTAGCCGGGCTAGGCGCGGCGGCCAGCAGCGTGCGGAAGCCCGCGAACAGGTGGAGCAGCAGCAGGAACGAAACGACCGTGAGGATGGCCGCTTTGTCGTCATAGACCAGCGAAATCAGCAGCAACAGGAGATAGAGAACGGCCTCCCCATAGAGAAGCGGCGAGCGGCGCGCCGTCGGGGGCGCGATCTGCGGGATGCTTCGCAGCAGGACGACAATGCCGATCACCAGCGCCACTTGCCAGAAGTAGACCGAGACAAACCCGATGGGCAGCACCCAGACATAGGGCGGAAAGAGTACCGCGAGCGCGACCAACAACGGCAGGGTGAAATGGAGCGTGGCCCGCCGCCAGCGCGGATCGGCTCCGTGCGGATCGCGGATCTGGCGGATCAGGGCGATGAACCCGAGCAACAGGGCGGCGACGAGCGCCAGGACGCTGTAGAATTCCAGGCCGAGCGGCATAAGGATCCTCCGTGAAACATGAAGCGTGAAACGTGAAGCGTGAAGCGTGAAACGTGAAGCGTGATCTGTAGTTTAGATGAAGGATTGTGCGCGTCAAATGACTAACCACTCATCACTCATCACTCATCACTCATCACTCATCACTCGTCACTCGTATACCGGACGCTGGCCGGGGTGGGGGAGTTCCCTCACTATTCGACTCCGGCTCCGGCCCAGGCGGCCAGCAGGGCGGGGTCGGCGGCGAGGGCGCGGACCCCGGCGGCGAGGGCGGCAGCCTGCGCACGATAAGCGGTCTGGGCTTCGGGCAGGGTGCAGGGGCGGAAGCGGAGCAGCGTGCCGGGGGGAGCCTGGGCGGCCAGGGGCCAGTCGGCGCGGGCGATCACCCCGATGACCGGGTAGCCACCGACCGTCTGGTGGTCGGCCAGCAGCAGGATCGGTTGACCGTCGGGCGGCACCTGGAGCGCCCCCCACGGGATGCCCTGCGATAAGAGTTCACCCGCGCCGTCCGCTGCGCGTTCCAGTGACGGCCCTTCCAGGCGCAGCCCCATGCGGTCGCTCTGGGTCGTCACCGTCCAGGCGTGGGCGCAGAGGGTGTCCCAGGCCGCCGGGGCGAACAGGGCCGCATAGGGGCTGGGCAACACGCGGAGGGTGGGGGTGTCACTGTAGGCCGGGTCGGCGGGCGAGGCAGGCCAGCTTCCCCCGGCGTGGTTAAGCAGGTCGCCGGGCGGGATCGCCGGGATCAGGTGGTCGCCGTGGTGCAAGGGCCGTCCGCTGCCGTCCAGGCCACCGAAGCCGCCGGGACCGTAGGTCGCCCGCGCCCCCAGCACCCGTGGGGCGGCGATGCCCCCGGCCAGGGCCAGGTAGGCCCGCAGGCCCGCCCGCCGCCCCCGGAACGTCAGCCGCGCCCCCGCGCGCAGCAGGTAGCTGCCCCCCGGCAGCAGGTGCTGCTCGTCGTCCAGCCACGCGCCCAGATCGGCTCCGGCGAGGCCGATCACGCACGTCTGGAGCGCGTGCAACTCCGGCCCGGTCAGCGTGATTTCCAGCACCGCCGCCTCTGGCCCGTTGCCCGCCAGCACATTGGCAACCGCTGCCGCCCACGGATCACACGCGCCCGCCTGCGGCACCCCCACTGCCGCTAGCCCTGGGCGTCCCCCATCCTGCACGGTGCTGAGCAGCCCCGGGCTGCCGACTTCTAACATGGGAGTGAGGTGGCGGCGGATTTTGGATTTTGGATTTTGGATTTTGGAAGAGAGGCTCGGCGTTGGGAGGTTCGTACTTTCATCTCGTATCTCCTACCGCACACCTCATACCTCGTACCGCACACCTCATACCTCATACCTCATACCTCATACCTCATACCTGAACGAATCGTACTTCCTGCCCTGGATAGAACAATGCGGGCGGGTCGCGGAAGGGGTCCCAGAGTACCAGATCGGTGTGGCCCAGCAGTTGCCAGCCGCCGGGGGTCGCCAGGGGATAGACCCCGGTCGTGGCCCCGCCGAGGCCGACGCTGCCCACCGGGACATGGGGACGGGGCGACGATCGGCGCGGCGTGATCAGCTCGGGTGGTAACGGCCCCATATAGGCAAAGCCCGGCGCGAAGCCCAGCATGTAGACCCGGTAGACCGGGGCGATGTGCAAGGCGATGATTTCCTCCGGCGTGTGCCCGTGGAGCGCGGCCACTTCCTCCAGATCCGGGCCATCGGCCCCCCCGTAGCGGGTGGGAATCTCCATAACGGCAGCGTGCGGCGTGTGGAGGGTGGCGTGGAGATCGGCGGCGGGCAGCTCGGCGGCCCAGTGGAGCAGGGGGCGGACGATGGCTGCGGCTTCATCGGCAGTCAGGTGCAAGGGGTCGTACGGAATGAGCAGGCTGGTGTAGGCGGGGATGGGCGGGGTCAGCCCCGGCAGATCGGCCTTGATCAGCCGGTCGGCCAGGGCGTGGACGCGCAAGTTCGTCTGGAGGTCGAGCGTCTCCCCGAACACCGCCAGCAGGGCACTATCTCCGTAGTGGTCGAGCCGAGGCGGCATCATGTCTTGTCTCCCGGCGGGTGGAGCGGACGCACGGCGATCCCGGCCCCTTCTAGCGCCGCCCGCACCGCCTGGGCGATGGTGGGTGCCCCCGGCGTGTCCCCGTGGATGCAGAGGGTGTCGGCCTGCACGACGATCGGCGTGCCGTCGTGGGCCAGGACGTGCCCTTCCTGCACGATCCGTAGAGCCTGGGCGGCAGCAACGGCGGGGTCGGTTAGCAGTGCGCCGGGCTGGGTGCGGGCGCGCAACCGGCCATCGGCCTCATAAGCCCGGTCGGCAAAGGCCTCGGCGGCGACCGGCAGCCCGGCGACCCGCGCCGCCGCGATCATGCCCGACCCGGCCAACCCGACAAAGACCAGTGGCATCGCCCCGGCCAGCCGCCCCACCGCTCGGATGATCGGCGCGGCCACGGCGGGGTCGGCAGCAGCCCGGTTGTAGAGCGCGCCATGCGCCTTCACATGGGTCAGCCGGTGCCCCTGCGCGGCAGCGATGGCGGCCAGCGCCCCGATCTGGTAGAGTACCGCCGCTTCCAGTTCGTCGGCGCTCATCTGGAGGTCGCGTCGCCCGAACCCGACCAGATCGGGATAACCGGGGTGCGCTCCGACGGCCACACCGTGTTCCAGGGCCAGCGCCACCGTGCGCGCCATGCCCAGCGGGTCGCCCGCATGGAACCCGCAGGCCACGTTGGCCGAGGTCACAAAGGGTAGGATGGCGGCATCGGTCCCCATCGGCCAGGGGCCGAAGCTTTCGCCCATATCGCAGTTGAGATCAATCGTGAGCATAGCAGTTGCGCGTTGTGAGTTGCGCGTTATGGATCGCGTGTTGTGAGTTGTGGATTGGTAGGTTAGTGGGGGTATTATAAGGGGTGGCCGGGCGGGGCGCAAGTGGTTGCCGGAGATGTTATACTAAGAGATAATGCATTCGCCATTGTCAAGACTAAAAGGCGACATAGAGAGGGGTCATGATGGAGACAGAAGCGAAATTTATTGTGCCCGATGCGGCCACCTTTGACCGCATCCGCGCGATGGACCAGTTTGGATCGTATACCCGCACCGGGGAGCAGGTGAAACAGGTCCACGACCGTTATGTGGATACCGCCGATCACCGGTTCTACGCGCATCAATATTATGCCCGCCTGCGCGACAGCAACGGCGCGCTGATGGTGACGCTCAAGAGCCTGGGGGGGATGACACAAGGGGCCGTCCATGCCCGCGACGAGTACCAGACCGAGGTGCCGGGGTTAAGTGTGAGCGCCTGGCCCACCGGGGATACCCGCCACCTGGCCGAAGAAATCGCTGGGGATGCCCCGCTGACCGATTTGGTGACCCTGGATCAGACCCGCCACGTCTCGATCCTGCGCGATGGCGAACGCGAAGTGGCCGAACTGAGCCTGGACGAGGTGGTGATCACCGGACCGCAGGGGCCGCAACGGGCCTATGAACTGGAAGCCGAATTGCGCCCCGACGGCACCCCCGCCGACCTGGACGCGCTGGTCCGCGTGTTCAGCGAGGAGTACGGGTTGGCTCCGCAGCCCCACTCGAAGTTCGAGCGCGCCCTGGCTCTGGCCGGTATCCAGCCTGACGCGGCCCTGCCTGCGCCGCCGTCCACCAACGGCCCCACGACCAGCACGCCGACGCGGCCCCTCTCTGCCGATGCGGCCCCCTCCAAAGCGGACGAGGTGCTCACCACCGACAGCATCGCGGTCGCCGGGCGCAAAGTGCTCCACAAACAACTGGGCGCGCTGGAGAAGAACGAAGCGGGCGTCCAGGCCGGGGATGATGCCGAGGCGGTCCATGCTATGCGGGTCGCCACCCGACGGATGCGCGCCGCCCTGCGCCTGCTGGAAGATTACGAAAGCGGGCAGACGTTCGACCGCGTGCGCCGGGGGGCGCGCGATCTCGCCCGCGCCCTCGGCGCAGTGCGCGACCTCGACGTACTGATCGAGCACGCCCAGGCGTTCCGCGCCGCCCTCCCCCCCGACCAGCAGCCCGACCTCGACGGCCTCCTCGCCGCCTGGACCCGGACGCGCAAACGCGCCCTCAAGCGTCTGCTGCACCTGCTCGACTCCTCCACCTACCCCCGCTTCAAATCGCGCCTCACCGCCCTGATCGCCGCCCCCGCCCCCCCCCCCGACGAGGCCGAGGGTGCGGTGCCCTATCAGGTTCGCCACGTCGCTGGCAGCGCCGTCTGGACCCACTATGAAGCGGTACGCGCCTATGAGGGCGTTATAGACACCGTGACGGTTCCGCAATTGCACGCCCTGCGGATCGAGTGCAAGTATTTGCGCTATACGCTGGAGTTCTTCCGCGATGTGCTGGGGCCGGAGACGGGCGGGCTGATCGGGGAGGTTGTGACGGCGCAAGACCAGTTGGGGCTGATGCATGACGCCGATGTGGCAGCGGACCTGATCCGCACGTACATCACCGACACCTATCCGGCCCGCAAAAAGAAGGCGGCGCAACCCCCGGCGGGACTGGCGGCGTATCTGGCGGCGCGGCAGGCGACGGTGCAGGAAATCGCCACGCACTTTGCCGCGACGACCTGGGTGCGGCTGAACAGCGCGGACCTGCGGGAACGGCTGGCGCTGATCGTCGCTGCGCTTTGATCCGCTACAGGCTACCAGGCTGTGACAGTTCTGGCTGCGGGGTTGTGGTCCCCGACAATTCCCCTCCCAAAGAGTAGATAAAGAGTAGCTAATAACAATACCTACGCCAATCATGCGGCCGTGGCGTCAGGCACGGCCGCATGAATCCGGCCCAAGCTCGCCACCCGCC
>JBBSAN010000161.1:0-11005 GCA_038252265.1 Chloroflexia bacterium | reverse complement strand
GCGCGGGACCCGGCTAGTGGGCAAATCGTGGGGATGACCGGCAAGGTGGTTGTGCAGGCCACCGGGACGGCCTACCCGCAGACCCAGGCGCAAATTGATGCCCAAGCGGCGGATATGATCCGGTTGGACAACCGCGCCGCCACGAGCGAGAGCCGCCTGGCGAACGTGCCCGGCCCACAGCCGGGACCGAACGGCAATATGATCTACACCATCAATGTCGGCTTCGACAGCGGGAACTCTTCCTACATGCGCTTCGTCCCCACCGATCTCACGGTGAAGCGGGCGACACGGTGACCTGGAAGCAAATCTCGGCCATGACGCCGCACACGGTGACGCTGCTGGGAACGGAGGCCCCGCCCGCAGTGACCCTGGTCGAGCCGCAGGCCGGTGGCCCGCCCGTGGTCAAGCTGAACCGGGCGATCCTGGCTCCCGCCGGGGGGACCACCTACGCGGGGAGCGGCTTCTACAACTCCGGCTTCCTCTCGCCGCTGCTGGACCCTGCTCCCGGCCTGCGCGACTATTCGCTGACATTCACCGCGCCGGGCAAGTATACCTATGTCTGCCTGCTGCACGCCGGGATGGGCATGGTCGGCACGATCACCGTGCTCGACACCGCCCCCGGAATGCCGACCACCGGGCACCCGGATATGGGCGGGCTGCTCCTCGCCCTGGCCGGGCTGGCGCTGCTGCTGGGCGGCGTCACCCTGCGCCGGAAGCTGGCGGCGCGCTAATCGTTCGACGCCTTGAGGGAGCGCCGGGGGCACGGACAGGGGTCCGTCCCCCGGTTTTTATGCGCGGGACAGTAGCGGATAAGCACTGAGCACCAGTAAAAGCCAGGTATTCCCGCATACCCCATCCCTCAAACCTCAAACCTCGTCCCCCATCCCTCGTCCCCCATCCCTCGTCCCCCATCCCTCGTCCCTCGTCCCTCGTCCCTCGTTCGGCGCGGTAGCGAGGAACTGGAGCCACGTCCGCTGGGGGGTGACGGTGCGGCCCTGCGCGGCCACGACAAAGCCCGCCCCGGTCAACAGCGCGGCGACCTCGGCGGGGGTGTAGTGGGAAAAGAACCGCGCCACCGCCCAGCCATACACATCCCAGCCCTCGCCCGCGCCTTCCTGCACCCCCAGGAAAAGCGTCCCCCCTGGCCGGAGCACGCGGCGCATCTCACGCAACGCCCCCGGCGCGTCGGTTTTGGGCAGGTGGAGGAAGGAGGCACAGCACCAGATCCCGCCGAACGTGCCCCCGGCGAACGGCAGGCAGCGCATGTCGGCCTGCACCAGCGGCCCGCGCCCCCGCGTCCGCGCCTGGGCCAGCATCCCGGCGGATAGGTCGCAGCCGACCCCCGCAGCCCCCTGGCCCATCAGCCAGGCCAGGTCGCGCCCCGACCCGCAGCCCAGGTCCAGCAGACGCGCCCCCGGCGGCAACTGCGCCAGTAGCTGTTCGGCAAACGGGACTAACTCGGCAGGCGGCGCATCGGTTTGCCGGGCGGCATACTCCGCCGCAATCTGGTCATATGCTGCTTGCGTCTGGCGATCGCGCATCAGGCAGCCTCCGAGATCTCCGATTCTAGGATCGTGCATCCCGATCGGATGTGTTATAATGAAGCATCAGGGGGCAAGCGTCCGCCCTTGTGGTCAAGCAGGAAGGGGCCGTGATGATCTCCCTCTTTGATTTCCTCACCGTGCACCACGACGCGATTATTGCGGATTGGGCCGCCGAGAAACTGAGCCATGCGGGACCAACTGGTGACGCCGCCCGGCTCCAGAGGCAAGCCACCATGGCCTATGAGGGGCTGGTGATGAGCCTCCGCGATCTGACCGGCGAGGTCTACCGCACCTATGTCGATCAGGTGGTGAAGCCTCGGTTGCGCGCCGGAACCACCGTGGCCGACCTCCACGCCAGCATGGACCCCCTGGCGGTCCTTATCCATGCCGCCATTGACCGCGATATCACCGACCCTACGGATCGCCAGTACCTGCACGATCAGTTGGATACCCGCCTGCGCCGCACCTATGGTATGTGGGACATGATCGCCGCGCAAGTCGCTCTGGATCAATATCCCAAGCGTGATGCGTGATGAGTAGCTCTAACCCCCAACCCCTAACCCCCAACCCCTAACCCCATCAGTGACAAGTTAAGGTTTCGACGCGCTTGTCAAGGTGGGGTTTTGGCGGTGGTTCCCCCTTGCTGGTGAGGTGGTTGCCGCCCAAAGCTGGTGTTTTTGGGGCCAGGGGCAACGGGCCAGGGGTGAGCGGTCCAGCCCGCCGCCGAGTCTGCGGGCGCTAAATTGGTGCTGAAATTCATTCCGCTGACCCTTGACAGGCATCCGAAAACCTTAACTTGTCACTGATGCCCTAACCCCTAACCCCCAACCCCTCGTCACGGAGCCGCCGTGGGCAGGGGGGCGGGCAGGCCACGCGGGTAGCGCCAGTCGAAGTAGTGCAGGCCGACGTTGCCCATTTCGACCTGGAAGCCTGCCGGGTTGGTCGGGTTGTAGGTCAGGATGCGCCGCTCGAACGCCTGGATCAGCACGTCTTTCAGTTGCCCGCCGATTTTCACCCGCGCCCAGTAGGCCTCGCTGATCGGCAGGCCGGTGGCAAAGAACCACGGGTCCGACAGTACCTGGTTCGACACCTGCCCATCTTCACGCACGGGGCCGACCGAGTTGAGGAACGCCCAGAAGACGGTCGGGATGTTGTGCTTCGTCTCGGCCACATAATGGGCGTTGGTCACGTTAAACCCGGCTTTGGTGGGATCGTCGCGCACCGACCCGTCGCGCCCGGTGATCAGGGCTATGACCGGCCCGTTGGTGTGATCGTCGGCGGGGTGATACTCGACCGGGGTGTTCGACAGGCGGCGGAAGGTGGTATACGTGGGGCCGGTCGGGTCGTCGGCGTCGGAAGCGAGCGGGATGTCTGCCGGGCGGGTGGACACAAAGCGCGACGCGCCCAACTGCTGCTGCCCGGCGATCAGTTCGACCACCAGCAGGCCGTTGGTGACCGCCCACTTGGACCCCGGCTCCGGTGTCGGCTGCCCGGTCAGCACGTTCGGCTCCATGCGGCTCTTG
Source organism: Chloroflexia bacterium (assembly GCA_038252265.1). Lineage (GTDB taxonomy): Bacteria > Chloroflexota > Chloroflexia > QHBQ01 > JAICKM01 > JBBSAN01. The sequence continues at coordinate 7,938 of JBBSAN010000161.1, read as the reverse complement.
TCGAAGTACTGCACCAGACGGATGTGGCCTGGCGCTTCGTCAAAGACCTCATAGGTGGCGCGGCGCGGGTCCGGCCCCCAGTACCAGGCGCGGGACAGCCCGGCGAATTTCACCAGCCAGTCGGTGCGGGTCCACACCCGCTCGAAGTCGGCGCGGGCGAAGGCATCGGCAGCAGGGGCCGCGTGGACGGTGCCCAGCACCCCCGCCGCGCCGAGCAACAGCAGCGCCAGACCCGGTAACGCGGCCCACGCAAATCGTTTGGACATAGGGATCTCCTCTAACAGAGAGTGGTCCGGGATCGCGGATCCCTGGACGTTTCTATAGAAAGAACGAGTGAGTACAGGCGAAGTTGTAGCCACGCCGGACCTGGGGTATTATACCATGCAGGCAGGGGTGCCGATGTAGTTCACGATGTGATGCGACAGGTAGGAGGGAGTGGGTGGCATCCTGGTACCAGAGACCCGCTTAAATGAGGAGGTATGCTATAATAATTATAATCCAGGGATAGTCGCTTGCATAGTGGAGCTTGCCGCCTGCTCAGGATGGGGGTAGTTCATAATAAGCACTTCCTCATTGAGAACACGGCTGCCATTGCGCATTTGGGTGCTCATGCCAGAGTAAGCCTCGATGCGTACAATGTTGTAGGGAGCAAACATCTCTCGCACTTGCGGCAGATCATAGGAAGAAAGAATCCACTGGCATTGAGTGTGCGCAAGACGGTCGGCAAGCGCTTGATGGTCTTGCCAGTCGCGCATATTATGCGCATAATTGCAGCCATTACCAGGGTAAGGAGGATCAAGATACATAACCGTGCCAGGGCGGTCGTAGCGGTCGATACAGGTCCGCCAATCCAGGTTTTCAATAATTACAGTGCGAAGACGCTTATGGACCGGGTCTAAACGCTCGCGTAATGTTTCGAGTGCGCCGATCAGGCGGTTGCCATGCCCCCCATCAGAAATACTGGTCTGGAAGCGCGGGTAATTCAGTTCTCCGCCCCATCCTGCCATAATCAAGTAATAAAAGCGATGTGCCCGTTCAACATCACCAAGGGTCTGTGTATCTATATCGGCTAGCCGGTCAAATTCAGCGCGAGAAACTAATTCCCAGTCAAACGAGACAATAAGAGCTTCGGGTTGTTCTTTGACCACCCGAAAGAAAGTTATGAGATCTTGATCGCGGTCATTCAATACCTCAACGGGGCTGGGTGGCTTCCCGAACAGAACCCAGGCCGCACCCGCAAACGGTTCAACATAACAAGTGTGGGACGGAATCAAGGGGATAATGTGTTTACGCAAGCGTGACTTACCGCCGACCCATTTTATCGGACTGTTCAGCATACGGTACTCAAGGCTGTTGTGTATAGATGCCATGCTAATCATCGGGATTGCAAATAATCTCAGGAGTATATGTCTCTAGTAGAGACAGTATAGCATATTGCCCAGTAGCTGTCAAGACGATGAAGGCAAGGTACTGAATGGAACGCTTTGGTGAAAAGCTTCATGCATTACGTATCTATCAGGGGTTAAGCCTCAAAGAGTTGGCCCAGGAACTGGGCTATGCTACGCATAGTTATTTGAGCGAATTAGAAGCAGGGCAGAAACAGCCTACTGTTAAATTTGTCTTAAGCGTATCACGGCTATTCAGGATAAGCACCGATCAGCTTTTAAAAGACGAGCTAGATATTCAGTTACCTGATAAAGATACTGGTAAAGGAGTGGGTTCTTGAGTGTGATATTTGTGGCAAGGGAGCCACGACCGGATGAAGTAGAGAGACTGCGGCTACTGTTGAGCACGTACCAGGATGGGAGTGGAATGCTGGCAGCAGGTAATGGTCTGACCTTGCCGGGCTGGCGCGACTTTGAGCGGGCCGTGGCCGCCGCGTTTAATGGCCTGGCCGTGGAAAGCAAGGCTATCTTCGATGTTCTACTACCCGACCCAGTTCGTCCTGATATTTATTACGGAGTATCCTGCAAGATGCGGGGTACTTTGGATCGGTTGTCGCGCGATGGTAGGCTAACCCTGGAGCTATCCAATTCCGCAAAGAAATTCTGGCAGCAGCTTGCCCTCCAGGGCTTTGATCAGGTCAGTTACCAAAGCAATCCCCTAGTATTACAACGAGAAGTTGCGGATGGCTGCCAAAACTGGTCTGAGTTCAGCCGCGGCTGATCGATCGTGCAGAGCAGCCACTATCAGGTCCAGGCACAACTTTTCGTTGTAATACTAGCAGCCTGTCGGAGAGAAAGTCGCTAGCCCTAATTTGGGTCATTTTGACGACCGAAGTGGGGCGGATGTCCCACCTCTGACCTTGAAACCGCCCTCAGTGGGGCAAATTTTGGCGAAAATCGTTCTCTCCGACAGGCTGCTAGCTGTAGGTTGTGCTTTGGTGGATCTAGTCAGAAGCTGGCATGATGCAGCCAGTATTAGCCATGGTGGTAATGTTGACATCACTGGCAGTTCTTATCTGGTACTGTCCTGGTCGAAGCGGACTGCTTTTTATCAGATCCACCGCCTATCCATTCAGCTACCGGATCCAAGCGCACTTCATTGGAGTTTCCCCAGTAACAATCGCCTGATCGGAAAGGATGGAGCAGGAACCCTATTTGAGTGGTATGGCGGATCGGGCGGGCAACTAAAGTATTACCCGCCCGCTGCGTGGGCCACCTGGCAGTCGGACCCATTTCAGCTATAGTCTTTCAGATAAAGATCTGGAGAAATCGAAGAAAATCAGCCCTGCCATAAGCGCAAAATCCTTCTCAGAATTCCAGATCTTTATCTGAAAGACTATAGCACCTCTCGAACGGACTCCTGATCAACTGCGCCTTGCAGTAAAGGCAGCTGCCTATTTTCCAACACTGTGGCAAGCGACCATCCATGAAACATGAGGCGTGATCACGAAAGGGGCAACGCGGCTAACGTGGATCGGGGGAGTTGCGGAGGGATGCGCCCGCCCGTATTATACCATGCCGAGGGCGTGAGGCTGCTGCCGGGTCTCCGGCGGAATCTTGCCACCCCTTCGCCCCGCTGCTACAATAGCAGCGGCGGGGGCCACCGGCAGCCCCCCGACCACGAGGCAGCAGAGGCGCTAGCAGGGGCCGCGTGCCCGGAAGGAAGTACGCATGGACGAGCAAGAGGACACGACGATCTACAAAGTGGTGGTCAACCACGAGGAACAATACTCGATCTGGCCCGCCGCCCGTGAAAATCCGCTGGGCTGGACCGACGCGGGCAAGCAAGGCCCCAAGGACGAGTGCCTGGCCTATATCAAAGAGGTCTGGACCGACATGCGCCCGCTCAGCCTGCGCCAGAAGATGGAAGAAGCGGAGCGCCAGCGGCAAGGCGGGGACGAGGAGTGAGGCGGGAAACGTGATGCGTGATGCGTGATGCGTGATGCGTGATGCGTGACAAGGGATCAGGGATCAGAACGACGCAATACGCAATACGCAATACGTTTCACGTTTCACGTTTCCCGCGCTACGGCGTATAGCCGTAGGTCGTGCCGAACTGCTCGACCCCCAGCAGGCCCAGCAACATCTCGAACTTGGTGCCCACGTTTTCAGGGTGGTATTCCAGCCGGTTGCGCTCGAAGTATTGCACCCGGTAGACCTTGCCATCGGCGGCGTTGCGCTCCTCGAACGCCTCGGAGCGGGGCAGGCCGAACACCGGCAGCCCGCCATGTTCCTGCCAGTAGGCCAGGAACGGCGGCCCCACATTGTGCTGCGTCTCCTTGAACCACTGCGCGGCAGGGGTGGCGCTGGCGGGCTTGGCCTGGAAGGGGGCTTCGCTCAGGCGGGGTTCGACCAGCGTATTGCCCAGCAGGCCGAGCAATACATCATACGGTGGCTTGTTCTCCGGGTGATACTCGAACCGCGCCCGCTCGGTGTATTGCACCGTGTAGGTCTTGCCACCCTGCGTCTCCTGCACTTCGGGGGTCACCGGGTAGCCGAACTGATCGAGTCCGCCGTTCTTTGTCCAAAACGCAGCGAACACGCCGCGCAGGCAATAGGGCACCTCGGCGAAGCAGCGCCCAGCCCCCGGCAGCGGTGCGGCCTGGGCGGGGGTGGGATGCGCCCACGGCTCCCGCAATTGGAGCAAGGCCAGAAGAAGCTTGCCGAAGTCCGCGCCGCTCGACCCCATCCAGCTATGCGCGCCGTCGGGGCTGATCGCCAGCGGCCCGATGAAAGGGGGGGTACTCCCCTGCGTCGTGGCAATATCATCCAGCGGCACTTCGGTGATGGATGCCCCTTGCAGCCGGAACAGCACCGCCTGGTAGACTTCCGTGTTCACCCCGTTGATCAGGCGGACCTGGCCCACGCTGCCGCTGGCCCAACCGCGCCCCAGGCCATCCACCGCCGCGTCATCGAGATAAAGAACCCCGTTCCGCACCGAAGGCAGGGCCAGCACCACGCTCTTGACCGGGCCGTTCGCGCTGAGGCGGAAAAGTACGTTGTCTTCGTGGGTGAGGTAGTTCGGCGGGTTGACGATCCAGCCGTTGCCCGCGTTGTCGGCGACGATCCGATGAATGATCGGCTCGGACGGGATCTCCCCGGCCACTTCCTGCCAGCGCCCGTCGGCCCAGCGCCAGACCCCCTTCGAGTTGTCGTTGGTGTGAACGCCCCAGGCCCAGGTGTACTGCCCGTTGGGGCTGATCACCACATTCTCCAGCCGCGCGTTGGCCGGCTCTGGGGACGCCGTCCAGGTGTTATTTTGCAGCCGCAATAGGGTGGGCACCCCGGCGTCCAGGTTGTTGCCGGTCAGCCAGCCCGCCTTGCCGTCGGTGCTCACCGTCAGGTCGCCCAGGCTGACGCCTCGCGCCAGGTTATGCGCGTAGGCCTTCCATATGCCCCCGGTGAGGTGCCAGATGCGCGGCCCGCCGCCGGTGCCGATGGCCCAGCCCTCGCCCGGCGTATTGGTCAGCGCGAACTCGTAGATCGACGGGCTGAGCCGCACGATAGCCCCACCCGCCGGGTCGTTGCGATCAACTGCCGTCCAGACGCCGTTTTGCAGGCGCAACAGATCACCATCGGCGGCGGGGCGGGGCTGACCGCCCCAGGCCCAACCGCCACCCACATTATCCAGCGTGATGTCAGTAACCGCATTCCAGCCAGGGGCCTGCGCCTGGGGCGCGGCGGCCACCGTTCCACCCGGCCCCCGGCCCCGCCCGCCCAACACCAGCACCAGGGCCAGCATCCCCCCGGCGCGCAGCCCTCGTCGCCATTTATGCTCCATCAGCGTCCTCCTTGCTCCCCTATCGGAATGACTAAAACGGTGTGGACTCGGCAGATCTTTGGGACCCGGTTGATGAACCTACGACTCGGCGTAGCGCCATTGAGTGTAGCATAGGTGACGATCCGCCGTCAATAATATTGCCGCAAGATCTCACCGGGTTATGTGCGATGGAGTATAATAGGTGGAACGTCCACCCTCCAATCCATCTTAAGTAGGAGATCTGTGTCTAGCTCACCCGTGAAAGCGGAGTCTGCCCCCCTGCCTGGGGGGGCGGAGTTGGCCTCCGCCCGGACGGTAGCGCCGCCGTCGTACCGTGACCTGCTCATCTTCCTCGCCCCGCTGCTCTTTACGGGGCTGATGATGACCGCCGACCAGCCCCTGGTCAACGCCGCGCTGACGCGGCTGCCGGGGGCGCAAGAGGCGCTGGCCGCGCTCGTCGTCGCCTTCGGCCTCGCCCTGGTCTACGAGTCGCCCCATGTGACCATGATCGAGGTGGCGACGGCGCTGGCGACCACCCGCCAGGCGTTGAGCCTGCTGCGCCGCTTCTACCTGGTCTTCGCTGCCGGGTTAGCCGTGCTGGCGGCGGCCTTACTCGCGTCGCCGCTCTATGACGCGCTGGTGCTGGGGCTGATGGGCATCCCCCCCGGCGTGGCGGCAGCGGCGCGGGCCACTCTGGCCGCGTTCGTCCTCTGGCCGATCCCGATCGGCTGGCGACGGCTACACCAGGGCGCGCTGATCCGCCACGGGCACAGCCGGGCCGTGGGCGCGGGGGCGACGGTGCGCGTGATCGCCCTGTTGGGCAGCCTCGCCGCCTTGCTGGCGGTGTTCAACGGGACGCTGGGCGGCGGCACTATCGGCGCGCTAGCGATGCTCGGCAGCGTCACCGCCGAGGCGGTCTATACCGACCTCGCCGCCCGCCGCCTGCTCCGTGCCCTGCCCGCCGCCGACCTCACCAACCCGCATCGCCAACCGCTCACCCTGGGTGCCCTATGGGATGTCTTCTGGCCGCTGGCGGGCACCACCGCGTTGAACACGCTCAACCGGCCCCTGCTCAGCGCGGGCATCGCGGCAGCAGGCGTGGTGGCGGGCGGGCTGCACGGCGGGGAGGAAGCCCTGGCCGCCTGGGGGGTGAGTTGGGGGGTGATTATGCTGATTAACGGGGCGACTCTGGTCCTCTCGCAGGTGGCGATTGCCTGGGATGCCGACCCCCGGCCCGGCATCCGCGGGCGCGGGACGCGGATCATCCTCGGCGCGGGGCTGGGGTTGACCGCGCTGGTGGCGCTGATCGCCTGGACCCCGCTGGCCGATTGGCTCTTGGGGCAGATCTACGTCGTCACGCCCGATCTGGCCGCCGTCGCCACGCCGGTGATCCGCCTGCTCGTCCCGGTGCCGATCCTGGCCGCCGTTGGGGGCCTCCTGCGCGGGCGGCTGATCGCGAGGGGCCGCTCCCGCGTCGTCCGCACCGCCCAGATCGTGGACCTGGGCGTGCTGCTGATCGTCCTCGGCGTGGGCACCCATTGGCCGTTCCCCACCCTCGCCCCCGGTGGTGCCCTCCTCGGTGCCCTCGCCACCCTCGCCGTCCTCACCAGCGATGCCGCCGTCCTGGGCTGGCGGTTACGGCGGGGATAGGGGTTGGGGGTTGGTGACGAGGTTTGAAGTTTGAAGTTTGAAGTTTGAGGTGCGAACTGCTCATTCATGAGTAGCTGGCTCCTTCCGTTTACTAGGCTCAAGGTATCGAATTCGCCTGCACGATATCAATGACGTATCCCTGGATAGGGCACGAGGGCATCGGTTCACCAGGGCCAGATAAATGGCCGAAGAACACTAGGAACTGGTCATGCAATATGCCTGCATTCACTGCGGAGGCCCAGCCAGATCCGACAGGCTCTAAATAAACGAGATCCCAGCCAAGATCACCAGGTGCCACAAATTTGCCACGCTTTTCGTACCTTAAGAGTTCGCATCTACACTCGCGTTGCATACACATCCGTGGCGGCACATAGTCGCCTGCAACCCAAGAGAAATCTGCGGCATGGCTGTAGCGAGGGAATGTGCCTGTAAAATACCCCTTCTTCCCAGCCAACTGCTTGCCCAACAACCCCAACAGCACTGCATACGGGCTGCCCGCGTGCTCCGGGTGCCACTCGAAGCGCGACCGCTCGAAGTATTGCACGGTGTAGGTCTGCCCATCAGTCGGGTTCACTTCGGGGAATGGCTCGGTCAGCGGGTAGCCGTGGACGAACAGGCCACCGTGAGTGTCCCAGTAGGCCAGGAACGCCCCCTGGAGGGTGTGCCCGGTTTCGGGGAAATAGCGGACGGCGGGGTCGGTGGGCGCGGCGACCGGCGGGTCGGGGGCGTGGAAATCGCGGCCCAACGTGCCGAGCAGCACTTCGTAGGGACTGCCCGCGTTTTCCGGGTGCCACTCCAAGCGGTTGCGCTCGAAATATTGCACCCGCAGCGGGTTCTGGCCGTCGGGGTCGGTCGTTTCGGTGAACTCCTCGGTGAGGGGGTAGCCGAACTGGGCCAGCCCGCCGTAGCGCGTCCAGTAAGCCAGGAACGCGCCGCGCAGGGTGTGGCCGGTGGGGGCGAACCATTGGGCATTCGGCTGGTGGGGGTCGGGCACGGGGTCGGCCAGGCGGTGGTGGGGCGCGGGCTGGCGGAGGGGCGCGGCGTGACCACCCATGAAGGCCGGCTGATCGAGGTGCTGCACGT
>JBBSAN010000160.1:0-11024 GCA_038252265.1 Chloroflexia bacterium | reverse complement strand
GTCGAACGCCTCGACCAGATCGTCGCGGCAGGCCAGCCCACAGGGGTTGGCGTGCTTGATGATCCCCACCGCCGGGGACGAGAAGTCGCGCACCAGCGCGAGGGCGGCATCCGCGTCGAGGATGTTGTTATAGGATAGCTCCTTGCCGCCGATCTGCTGGACAGCCCCGGCCAGGGTCGGCGCGCCGACCGGCTGGAGGTCGCGGTAGAGCGCACCCTGCTGGTGCGGGTTCTCACCATAGCGCAAGTCTTGCACCTTCTCCAGCGCCAGGGTCAGCACGGGCGGGAAGAGCGCCGCTGGCCCGCGCAGGTACGCGGCGATGGCCGTGTCGTAGGCGGCGACATGCTGGAACGCCTTCGCCGCCAGCCGCTGCCGGGTTTCTGGCGAGACCGCGCCCGCCTGCTGCCACTCGTCCAGCACCGGCGTGTAGTCCGCCGGGTCGCACAGGACCAGCACTGCTGGGAAGTTCTTGGCCGCCGCCCGCAGGAGGGTCGGCCCGCCGATATCGATTTGCTCCAGCGCCTCCCCCTGCGTCACCCCTACCTTTGCAATCGTCTCGCGGAAAGGATAGAGGTTGACGACCACCACATCAATCGGGCTGAGGCCGTGCGCGGCCAACTGGTCCATGTGGTCGGCCCGGTCGCGGCGGGCCAGGATGCCGCCGTGGACCGCCGGATGGAGCGTCTTCACCCGCCCGTCCAGCATTTCGGGGAAGCCGGTCAACGTTTCGACCGGCCTCACCGGCACCCCCGCCGCCTCCAATTGCGCCCGCGTGTTGCCGGTGGCGTACAACTCCACCCCCAGGCCGACCAGGCCCCTGGTCAGCTCCTGCAAGCCGCCTTTATCCGATACGCTCAAAATTGCTTTCATCTGTCTCTCCTCCTCCATGCACGCGGATGTCCTCCCTCAGTTATACCATATGATCTTTCTGGTGGGCAGGGATGACACCAGATGCGCCCCGGATGCGTATACTCTCTATAAGGGCCGGTGGTCCCGGCCCTGACGCTCGCGCTGTCGCCGCCCCACGGCGAGCAGAGCGGGAGCAAGCACGCAGGGCGATTGCATCTAAATTAGGCGTGGCAAGATTAGGCGTGAACCAACCCGTTTTGCGGCTAGGCACGATCCGTTATAGCTCATCGGGCCGTTTTTGGCAGAAATTGGCGTGCGCGTGCCTAATTTAGATGCAATCGCCCTGAGCAAGCACGCCGGAATGTTGACACTCGGACAGCCCATACCGTATAATGGGCAAGTATATCGCGGCGAGGCCGGGGATTTTATATGCCCTTTTATGCGTCTCACCCCCGCGAAAATTTGCTACATTAAACAGAGGAGTATCAGCATCCGATGCCAAAACGTACGTATCAACCGAAGCGGATCCCCCGAGTGCGCGAGCATGGGTTCCTGAAGCGCATGGCTACCCGGTCGGGTCGCCTGGTTATCACGGCACGGCGCCGTAAGGGCCGTCACCTGTTGTCCATCGCCCATCACGGGCTGAAGGACGGATAAAGGATGAATTAAAAATTAAGAATTAAAAACTAAAAAGGGTGTCGCATAGGGCAATCCGTATTTTTAATTCTTAATTTTTAATTCATCCTTTCACCTTGTGGAACGAGCGTATCGGCTGCGGCGGACGGGCGACATCACGCGAGTCCGCAAAAGCGGGCGATCCTGGGCGGTGGGGCCAGTGGTCCTCGTCGCCGCGCCCGGCCCCGACCCGGCAGGGCGGACCCGCAGCAGCTTCATCACCGGGAAAAAGATCGGCGGCGCGGTGGAACGCAATCGCGCCCGGCGGCAAATGCGCGAAGCGGTGCGGGCGCTGCGGCCCCGGATCGCCGGGGGGTGGGATCTCGTCTGGATCGCGCGCCCCAGCATCACCGGCCAGGAATTTAGGCGGATCAGCGCGGCGGCCCAGGAATGCCTCCGCCGTGCCCGCCTGTTGGACCTGACAGCGTCTGAGGACGCGCCAGGCGGACGAGAAAACCATGAAACGGGTCGCACTGTTGTTGATCCGGCTGTACCAACAGACCCTTAGCCAGGTCATGCCGCCAAGTTGCCGCTTCGAGCCGAGTTGCTCACACTATGGCTACGAAGCCATCGAAAAGTATGGCTTTTTTAAAGGCGGTTGGATGACCGCCAAGCGTATTTTACGCTGCAACCCGTTCAGCAAAGGCGGCTACGACCCCGTCCCGTAAGGAGCATTTTGGTGGAAATACCCGGCTGGAGTTTGCTGGTTCACGCCCTGTCGAGCCTGCTGATCCTCATCAACGACACGATTGGCGGCAATCCGGGCCTGGCAATCGTCATCTTCACGGTTCTGGTGAAGCTGGCGACCTTGCCGCTGACCCTTAAATCGCTGCAATCGTCGCGCAACATGCAGTCGATCCAACCGCTGATCAAGGAGGCGCAGCAGAAGCACAAAGACGATAAAGCGGCGCAACAGCAAGAGATCATGAAGATCTACTCGGCGCACGGCGTCAACCCGATGCTGGGCTGCGCCCCAATGCTGTTGCAGTTGCCGATCTTCTTTGCCCTCTACCAGGCGTTGATCGCCCTGGTCAGCCCGCAGGTTCACGCGAGCGTACCCATGTTGTGGCTGCCCGCGGTGACCACCGCAGCCTCGGCCCAGACGGCGTTCGCGCAGCAGTTCCTCTGGATCCCCAACCTGGCCTCGCACGACCCGCTGTACATCATGCCGGTGCTGGCCGCGCTGTTCCAGTTCCTTTCGCAGCGCATGTCGATCCCGTTCGGCTACAGCAAAACCGCCGACTCGCAGCAGGCGACGATGAACAAGATGATGCAGTTCATGCCGCTGATGATCATCGTCTTCTACTCGAACTTCGCCGCAGGCGCGGTGCTCTACTGGGCGGCCTCGGCCATGTTCCAGGCGTCCCAGCAGTACTTCATCACCGGCTTTGGCTCGCTGGCCGAGTTCCCCGGCCTGAAATGGCTGCCGAAGAAAGAACTACCGAAGATCACCCCCAAGGTGCTGGCCCGCATCGAAGAGGAGCAGCGCAAAGAGACCAAGCGCCCCGGCCCGGAGGAACCCCCGGACGGGTCCCGGCAGGGGCGAGGCCCGGAGAAACCCCTGGCTCCGGCCCCCGCTGAAACGCCCCGCTCCAAGTACCGTTCGCAGGAGCAGCCCGTCGCAACCACGCCGGTGGCCGATAACCGCCCGCAACGCAAGGGCCTGTTTGACCGGATGATGGAGCAGGCGCTGGCCGCCCAGGAGGCCCAGCAGCAGACCCGCGCCTTGCAGGCCAATGCCGGGGCCGGGATGGGTGATGGGGATGGTGGGAGCCAGCCCCTCCCCAGTAGCGGCGTTGAGACCATCCGCCTGACTCCCACCTCCCAGTCCCCCAACGGGAATGGCGAGACGGACAGCACCACCCTCCCCCGTAAGAAACGCGGCAAACGTTAGCCGCCGGAAGAGCGTGCGCCCGGCACGGTGCGCGCCGTTTGTAGAGGAGAGACCAAGTCACCATGCCGATGCGACAAGTAGAGATCGCGGCCAAGAGCGTGGAAGAGGCCGTGCGGCTCGCCCTGGAACAGCTCGACCGCCGGCGGGATGAAGTAGACGTTGAGGTGATCAGCGGCAGTGAGACCGGCGACGACGAAGACGAGGTGCTGGTCCGCGTGACGGCCCGCGAGCGGCTCAGTGGCCGGGCACGGCCCGCCGCCCCGCCCCCGCCGACCCAGGCGGCCCCCCCGCTCCCGCCCCGCCCGGTCCCCGCCTATAGCGCGCCCGTCTATGCCACCCCCCCGCCGATGCTGGAACCGGAGGAAGAGGACGACGACGAAGAGTATGTGACGGTGGACATCGGGGAAGGCGGCGAAGAGAGCTTCGCCACCCCCGCCGACGCTGTGGCCCCCATCGCCACCGAAATCTTGCAGAAGCTCCTGACCCAGATGCGCTTCCGGGCGCGGATCATGCGCCACGACAGCGACGAAGAGAGCTACCTGAACGCCGAGAACGAGACCCCCTCGCTGGTGCTGAATGTTGTCGGCATCACCGAGCAGGACAAGAGCCTGCTGATCGGGCGACGGGGCGAAACGCTGGCCGCGCTGCAATTCATGGTCAACCTCCTGCTCGGTGCCCGCACCGACCTGTGGGCACGGGTGATCATTGACGTGGACGGCTACCGGCTGCGCCGCAAGGAAGCCCTGACCAGCCTCGCCACCCGCATGGCCGAACGGGTGCTGGCCCAGCGCCAGCCCTTCCCGCTGGAGCCGATGTCGGCCTATGACCGCCGCATCGTCCACATGGCCCTGGCCGAGCACCCGCAGGTGATGACCGAAAGCACCGGCGAAGGCGACCAGCGCCGCGTCGTGATCATGCTGCGCGAAGGCCGGGCGGTTGGCGAACATGCCCCCCGCGAACGCCGCGAACCGCGTGAACCCCGCGAACCACGCGACTTCCAACGATAAGGAATGAGGGATGAGGAACGAGGAATGAGTCTATGTTGATAGCATCTGCCCTCATCCCTCATCCCTCATCCCTCATCCCGCACTCCGCACTCTTATGACCTACCCCACGTATCTTGCTATCGGCCATATCGCCAAGGATCTGCTTCCGGATGGGAGCTTCCTGGCGGGCGGCACCGCGCTCTACGCCTCGCTGACGGCACAACGGCTGGGCCAGGCTGCCGGGCTGGTGACGACTCTGGCCGCACCCGATGGGGCGCTGCTGGCCGCGGCGATGGCTGCCGGGGTATCGTGCGTGGTCAACCCCTCGCCGACCACGACCACCTTCGAGAACCGCTACGAGGGCGAGTTCCGCCGCCAGATCCTGCACGCCCAAGCCACCCAGATCTGGCCCGGCGACGTGCCCCGCACCTGGCGGGACGCGCCGATTGTCCACCTGGGGCCGGTGGCGCAAGAGATGTTGTGCAACGCCACCTGGGCCACCCTCTTCCCCAACGCGATCATCGGGGTGACGCCGCAGGGCTGGATGCGGGGCTGGCGCAGCGATGGCACGGTCTACCCGGTGCCCTGGCTGGAAGCCGCCGCGCTCTTGCCCTCCTGCCATGTGCTGGTCCTGAGCAAGGATGACGCGGCAGGCAACAAAGCCATGCTCGACAGTTATGTGCGCCTGGCAAACCTGGCCGTCGTCACTGCCGGGAGCGACCTCGCCGGGATCTATGAACGGGGGCGACTGGTGGCCCAGGTACCCGCGCTGACCGCCCATCCGGTGGATTTTACCGGGGCGGGCGATGTGTTCGCTGCTGCCTTCCTGGTCGGCTACCACGAGACGGGCGATCCGATCCGCGCCGCCCGGTTCGCCCATGCCGCCGCCGCCTTTGCCATCGAGGACGAAGGCACCAACGGCATCCCCACCCGCACCGCCGTCGATGCCCGCATGGCGGCACATCCCCTGGGCGAGATCCACGAGCGAATGGGTCTCCAGCCGGTGCCCCCCAGCCCCCATGTATGAAGACACCATCGCCGCGATAGCGACTCCACCGGGCGAAGGCGGCATCGGCACGGTGCGCCTGAGCGGGCCGGAAGCGCTCCCCATCTTGCGGCAGGTCTTTGTGCGGGCGAGTGGACGGCGGCTGAACGCGCAGCGCCCGCCTCCCGGCCACCGGCTCCTCTATGGCTATGTGCAGGAGGGGGGAGGTGGCCGGGTGGACGAGGTGCTGGCTGCCTATATGCCCGCGCCGCACAGCTACACCCGCGAGGATGTGGTGGAGATCGATTGCCACGGCGGGCCGGTGGCGACCGGGCGCATCCTCGCGCTGACCCTGCGCCACGGGGCGCGGCTGGCTGAGCCGGGTGAGTTCACCCTGCGCGCCTTCCTCCACGGGCGGCTGGATCTGGCCCAGGCCGAGGCCGTGCTCGATGTGATCCGGGCGCGTACCGACCAGGGGCTGCGGGCGGCGGTAGACCAACTGGGCGGGCACCTGTCGGGCCAGGTGGGCGCGGTGCGCGAACGGCTCCTGCGAGCGCTGGCCCAGATGGAAGCCGAAATCGACTTCCCCGAAGAGGACGTGCCGCCGACCGATGTGACCCCGCTGCTGGAAGCGGGCCTGGCGACCATCCAGGCGCTGGCGGCGGGGGCCGAGACGGGCTTGATCCTGCGTCAGGGGGTGCGGACCGCGCTGGTTGGGCGGCCCAACGTGGGCAAGTCCAGCCTGCTGAACGCGCTCCTGCGGGCCGAGCGGGCCATCGTCACGCCGATCCCCGGCACCACCCGCGACACGCTGGAAGAGACGGCCAACCTGGGCGGGGTGCCGTTTGTGCTGGTGGACACCGCCGGGATCACCGAGACACCCGATCTGGTGGAGCAACTGGGTGTGGCCCGCAGCCGTACCGCCGCGAGGGGGGCCGATCTGGTCTTGCTGGTGCTCGACGCCGGGCAACCGCTCACCTCCGCCGACGAGGCGATCATCAGCGACCTGCTGGCCGCCGATGCCACCGCGCCGCTGGCGATCCTGGACCGGCTGGTGGTGGTGCGGAACAAGAGCGATTTACCTGCCGTCCTGGAAGAAGAGGCCGTAGCCCGCCTCCTGCCGGGCGTGCCGCAGGTGCCCGCCAGCGCGCTCGCCCCCGACGGCACGAAGGTGCTGGAAGGCGCGCTGGTGGCACGGGTGCTGGGCGGGGGGACGCCCCGCAGCGATATGCCGCTGGTGACCAGCGTGCGGCACCGGGACGCTCTCCGCCGCGCGGCAGACCATGTGGCGAGTGCCCTGGCGAGCGCCGCCGCGCACACGCCCGCCGCGTTCGTGGCCGTAGACTTGCACGGTGCGTTGAACGCGCTGGGCGAAATCACCGGCGAAACGGTGGGCGAAGATTTGCTGGATATGATCTTCCGCGAGTTCTGTATTGGTAAATGAGGGCGAGTTGCGAGTTGCGAGTTGCGAGTTGCGAGTTGCCCGTGATTAGTAAACAGTGTTCAGTAATCAGTTAAGTAGCAGGAGGCAGGTTCTTAAACCAATGGCTGTAAACACTTCAACGCCCCGATGGGGCCGTCTCTATTCCGCAATTCGCCAGCCGCAAGCCGCCATCGTGGGGGTGCTGGTGCTGCTGGCGCTGGGCCTGGCCGCGTGTACAACGGGCGATCCGACCGCCGGTCCCATCGGGCCGCAGCCCGCCGCGCCAACGGCCACTGCCGGTCCCACCGAAACTGCGGTGCCGGTCAGCGGTGCGGGAGCCGATACCTATCGCAAGAGCCAGGCCGCGATGCGCCTGCTCAAGAGCTATCACTTTATCACCGCTACCGACCTGGGCAAAGGGGCGACGCAGCAGATCGAGGGCGATTGGGCCACCCCCAACCGCATCCGCATGACCGTGGTAACCAAAGGCGGCGGATTCGACGGGACGCAGCAGATCGTGCGCCTCGGGCCGGAGGAGTGGACGCGCCCCAACGAAACCGTGGGTTGGACCGTTGTCTCGAATGCGCCCGCTGTCGTCACCGGCCCCGATCAGGTGGATGGGATCATGAGCTATGCCCAGGCGGTGAACCAGACGGAAGATGTTACCCTCAATGGGTCGCCCGCCCACCACCTGACCTTCACGCTCGATGCGGCCAAGCTGGCAGCGAACCCCAATGTCGGCCTCGCCAAAGGTGAGGGCGAACTGTGGATCGACCCGGCCACGGATCGGGTTCTCCAGGTGGTGTTGAACTTCACCAGTTCGGTCCAGGCCGCTCGCGGCTCGGCGACCACGACGATGAAGTTCTCCGACTTTGATAAGGCTGTGGACATCCCCCATCCCTGATCGGACGGGCAGACCACCTACCAAACGCACCAGGGGGCACATCAGGCGATGTGCCCCCTGGCGCGTGGTGGCTCCCTTCTACCGGGATCGGCAAGGGAATGGGGTTCTTATTCGGCGGCGCTGGGCGGCTCCTCAGCAGCGGTGCGCCGATGCAGCAGAGCCACCGCGCCGTCCAGCGGCAGGCGGAAGCAGAACATGGCCCCCGCTCCTGCCGCGCTCTCCACCCAGATCGTGCCGCCGTGGCGCTCGATCAACTGGCGGCTGATATAGAGGCCGAGGCCCACCCCGCTGCTGGGGCTGCGCCGTGCCCCTTCGGTGCGGAAGTAGCGGTCGAAGATGCGCTCGTGCTCCGCCTCGGGCAGCCCCGGCCCCTGGTCGGTCACGCAGACCAGCGCCTGCACGCCCTCCTGCACCAGCCGCACCCGAATTTCGGTGTCCACCGGGGAGTACTTGATCGCGTTGCCGATCAGATTAGTCAGCACCTGCTCGACTCGTACCGGGTCAAACATGCCCGGCAGCAGCGGGGGGGCCTCCACCAGCAGGCGGCGGTCGGGATTGGCGGGCCTCAGGCTCTCCACCACCTCCCGAACCACCCGGACCAGATCGGCGTGGGTGGGATACAGTTCAAAGCGCCCGCTTTGCAGGCGCGACACATCCAGCAGGTCGTCCACCAGCCGGGTCAGCCGGTCCACCTGGCCGGTGATCAGGGTCAAGGCGCGCAGATCCTGTTGCCGGGCCTGGACGGCGGTAGGGTCGGTCACCTGCCCGGCGGAAAACGCCTTGAGCAACCGCCGTGTCACCAGTTGTGCGGTGCCCTTGATCGAGGTCAGCGGCGTTTTTAGTTCGTGGCTGATCAGCGACAGGAACTCGGTCTTGGCCTGCTGGGCATCACGCTCACTCTGATAGAGTTCGGCATTGCGGATCGCCACCGCGATCTGGCTGGCGAGGGTGGCAAACAGGCGCACATCTTGATCGCTGTAGGCGTGGGCCTCGTAGCTCTGCGCCGACATCGCCCCCAGCACCTCTTGCTTGAAGATCAACGGCACGATCATCAACGATTCGGTCCGGTGCGTGTCGTTGACAACGATCGGGGTCACATCCGGCGGCCACTCGGTATGGCTGCCGATCACCAGGGGCGAGGCCGTCCGGATCACATAGCCGGTCAGGCCTGCACCCAGCGGGGCCGTCGTCTTGGGGTAGATCTCCCCGCGCTCGGCCCAAAATTCAAAGGAGAGGGTCCCGGTCGCCTCGTCGCAGCGGGCGAAGAAAAAGGCATCCACCGGCATCACCCGGCGCACCTGTTCATAGCAGGTGCGGAACAGTTCGTTCAGGTCCAGCTCCGAGGAGATACGGCGGCCAATCGAGTTGAGCAGCACCAGCCGCTCGGCCCGCGCCTGCAATTCGGTAAACAGCCGGGCCTGGGCCACCGCATTGGCGCAGCGGGCGGCCACCTGGGCCAGCAGGGTCAGGTCCTCAGCCGTGAAGGCATCACGTTCGGGGCTGTTCAGTTGCAAGATGCCGATAGGCCGATCCTCCACCAGCAGCGGCACCACGATGTATGATCGGATCAGGCGGTTGGTGCCCACGTCGCGCCCGGCAGGCCGCACGCTGTCCTCGCGGTCCAGGTCGTTGCTCAAATAGGGCTGGCCGTGGGCCGCCACCCACCCTGCGATCCCCTGCCCCACCGGTAGGCGCACCCGGCGGGCGGCCTCGTCAATCACCCCGTAGGTGGCGACAATCTCCAGTTCCTGCTCCCCGGTGATCAGGGCAATCGAGCCGCCGGTAAAGGCGATGGCCCCGGAGAGATGGGCCAGGATGCGCTGCAAGATCTGGTTCAGGCTGAGGGTCGAGGTGACTTCGAGGGTGATCTGTTCCAGCAGGCGGTCTAGCACGGCGTCGCGGAGGACCGCGCGGCGCAGCCCCGCCCCCTCCACGGCGGTCCCGACCAGGCGCGCCAGCACCCGGTAGGCGTCGCGGGCGGGGCCGCCAGCGGGCGGCAGGGCGGCCAGGTGGAGGACCATCACCCCAACCAGCCCGCCCCCGCCCGGCAGCGGCACCGCCAGCCACACCGGGACCGCGTCCGAGGAGAGCCGGGCCGCCTCTCCATCCAACAGGGCCTCTTCGCAGCGGTTGTAGGCCCCCTGGACCGCCTCCGGCACCGCTGCCGGGCGGAGCGGCTCCGGCTCGCCCACCACCCAGACCAGGGGCGCATCTGTGCCGCCGGTCCCTCCGTCGGGGGCCGGGAGGTAGAGATCTACTCCCTGGATCTGGTCCGGATCAAACGCCCGTACAGCGGCGACGATCTCCGGCAGGTGCTGGGCGGCCACGGCGTTCAACGCCCCGGTCACGCGACCTAACGCCGCGATCAGCTCATTCTGCTGTGTTGCTGGGCTGTCCATTGCGTTCATTATAAAACAAACCCTGCCCTGAACAAAGGCTGTAGAAAAAGGGCCAATCAAACTCCTGTAAGCCAGGCGCTAAACAGGCATACCCGCTTGAAGACCGGATGGGCAGCGCCGGTGGCGGCAGCAGCGCCGGTAAGTGTTCAGCAATCGGACATCAGCCGTCAGCTACTGGCAGCGTAAGGGCCAGTGAATTGTGGGCGTGCGCGTCAGCCCCGACCGATACATCCCCACTTCTGATTTCTGACTTCTGATTTCTGAACACGTAAAAGCGCTGGTGGCTTTGACAGCGCCCGATAGGGAGTGTACAATAAAGGAAGGTAGAGTTCGGGAAAGGATGGGTGCGGCCTATGAAACCGGCAGAGCATAAAGATAATAACGAACCCAAGCCGCTTTACGAACGCCAGTTAGACGAGATTTTGCGCGGCGTCGAGCGCACACAGCGGCGGCAACGGTTTTGGGAAGGGCTGCTACGGAGCGTGCGGCGGCTGCGGGTGCCTCGGCGCGGCAGCGGCGGCTTTCCCTATAGCTGGCTGATCGGGCTGGCCCTGGCACTCGCCGTGGCCGGCATGGTGCTGCGCGGGTTGCTGCCGGGGTTCGGCGGCCTGGGCAGCTTGCTCATCCTGGGCGGCGTGGTCCTGTTCCTCAGCCCCATCGTCCTCAGCCTGGGCCGGCCTCGCGGGGGCGGCACCACGGTCGGGGGCGACGAAAAGCTCTGGCGCGGGCGGCCCGTCGTCTACAACGATCCCTGGGAGAACACGCGCAACCGCCTGAACAGCTGGGTGCGCCGCCTGCGCGGTGGCCCCCCCAACCTCCCCCCTCCCGGCAGCCGGGGCCGCTGGGGGTGACGGGGCGAGTGGTCAGTGGTCAGTGGTCAGTGGTCAGTGGTCAGTGGTCAGTGGTCAG
>JBBSAN010000159.1:0-11050 GCA_038252265.1 Chloroflexia bacterium | reverse complement strand
TAGCTCCAGAGTTGAGGTTGTTGTGGTAACAGCGCAACTCTACTACAAAAGCCTTTTCATTACGAGTCCCCAGGCACACGTTGCCAGAGCCGGGCAAAGTACGCGGCGGTGAGTATGGCCCTCCTTTTGGCGAAGGTATTGTTATAAAGGAGCTATTATTATGCAGCTTCAAGAAGTCCTCAGAAATCATTCAGCAGCTTACACAACTCGGCCAGAGGACGATGCTGGTCTGGTAGTGCTGAAAGTAAAGGGGAACCCCACTACAGTTTTCGTTTCGACTTCGCTCGGCAACCTACCGGAGTTGCCGGAGTACGGCGAAGATGGGCAGATGAAAGCTTACACTATTGAGGACGTGAGTAGCAGAGCCGCAGCGTTGGGGTTTCTCGAATGGAGTACAGTCCCACGTGGGCGGAAACGGCGCTAGGATTAGGCAGCGGTGAGAAGCTGGAGAGCGGAGTCAACAACGGCCTGGGTAATCCTTCCCAGGCCGTCTGCATTGCTCGGCAAATACCCAAACGCTGTAACCACGCCGATTTTGTTGGTTACTCGCTCTCCCGGTTCTTGCGCTCCTGCAACTGCAACTCCAGCCGGGTCAGCCAGGTGCGGGCCTCGGCCAGCTGGTCCAGCGTGGTCGTCAATTCCTGATCGGGCACGGTGGTCACATCCACCCGCGCGACCCAGGTCATAAACGAGGTGAGCGGGCGCTCGCGCCAGGGGGTCCGCTGGAGGACGCTATCGGAGGCGGCTCCCATGTGGGGGGAGGGGGTGCGGTTCGCGGTGTCGGGGCGGGCATCGAGTTCGGCGCGTTCTACTATGGTAGGGGCTATTGTCTGCGGCGCAGACAGTTGCGGGTCCTGGGGGGTCGGAAGGAGGGGCGCGTTGCGGGCGCTGATTTCATCCAGGGCGGCCCGCCAGGTTAGCGTCCCGGCCCGATACGCGGCCATCAACTCCGGGTAGCCCAGCATCCGCACCCGCTCGGCAATATAATTGTGCTTAATGCCTAACTGTTTTGCCAAGTCGCGCTGGGAGAGGCCCGTCTCCTCCAGGAGGAAGACAAAGAAGCGGGCCTCGTCTTCGATATCCAAATCGTCGCGTTGCAAGTTCTCCAGCGCGGAGAACAGGGCGGCCTGTTCGTTCGTGAGATCATCGCGGATGATCGCCGGGATGACGGCCAATCCCACCGCTTGGGCCGCGCGCTTGCGGCGTTCGCCGGCGATAATCTGATAGCCTTCCCCGACCGGGCGCACCAGGATCGGTTGCAGCACCCCATGTTCGCGAATACTGGTGGCCAGTTCCGCCAACTTGGTCTCATCGAAGACCTGCCGCGGTTGGGCAGGGTTCACCGCAATCATGTCCAGGGGCAGTTCGACGGCCCCGGGCAGGGCCTCGCCTGGCGTCGTCGGCATGAAGGCGGCGAGGGCATTCCGTTGGGGGGGCTTAGGCACCGGCGACCTCCTGGAGTAAATACTGCGCGAGGGTGTCATAGGCCAGCTTCGCCCCGTCCGCGCCCGGATAGCGGGTCAGCGCGATCCCGGCCCCAGCGGCTTCCTGGGCGCGCACGGTGGCTGGCACAGTCCCGAGGAGCGGCAGCCGCTTGGCGGCACACAAGGCCTGGATCGCTGCCGCCTGTTCCTGGTGGTGGACCAGGCGCTTATCGCACGCCGTGATCAGCACGCCCGCCACGCGTAGGGTCGGGTTCAGGCGTTGACTGCGGACCATGCCGATGGTGTTGAGCAACAGCCCAAGACCGCGCACAGCCAGCGCCTGGGGCGTGACCGGAATGAGCACGGCGTGGGCCGCGGTGAGGGCGTTCATGGTCAAGAGCGAGACCGACGGCGGGCAGTCCAGCAGGATCCAGTCGTAGCGGTCGAGCACCGGCTCCAGGGCGCGCTGGAGGACGTATTCGCGGCGGATAACCGCTTGTAGCTCCAGTTCGGCGTTCGAGAGATCAATCGTCGCGGGTACCAGGTCGAAGCCGTCGAGCGCGATGGTGACACTGGGGATGTCGGGGCTCAGGGCGCTGGTCGGAATCACCCGCAAGACATCGTACAACGTCCCATCGACGTTCGCCGGGTCGTAGCCGCAGGCGAACGTTGCCCCGCCCTGGGGGTCGCAGTCCACCAGTAGCACCCGCTGCCCGGTGTCGGCCAGGGCAGCCGCTTCGGCGACAGCGGTGGTCGTCTTGCCGACGCCGCCCTTCTGGTTGGCAATGGCGAGAATGCGTGCAGATTTCATAGCGCTCCTATTATAGCATACCGACCTCTCATCAATTGCGGTTACTGCATACAGTAACCATCGTCATTGTACCGCGAACAGCCCACCCCTGTCAAGGGTTGCGCTCTACCGTACCCGCTGCTATAATGGGCGCATGGTGGTACGTTGCACGCTGCGGGCCTTTCGCCGCAAACATGGGATCGGAATGCGCGAATTGGCCGCATCCGCAGGCCTGCGGAAAGCCACCCTCTCCGCGATGGAACGCGGACTGACCAAAGGCGTCGAATATGAAACCCTCAGTGCGCTTGTGGCCTGGTTTCGGGCACGGGGCATTGCCTGTGAGATCAGCGATCTGCTCGTCTACCAGGAGCCGGATGATCAGGAGGAGCCGCATGAGTGACGAACCCAGCGAACCGAATGCCCTGGTGCCGGTGCGCCAGCAGACGGTCGATTTCTACGGCGACGCGATCTTCGCGGCCCAGCTCGCCGACGAAACGATCCTGGTGCCGGTGCGCCCCATCGTGGAGGCGCTGGGGTTGGACTGGTCGGCCCAAAGCCGCCGGCTGCGCCGCGATCCGATTCTGGCGGAGGGCCTGCGCTCTGTTGCCATAATGGCAACAGAGGGGTATCCCCGTGAGGTACTGGCGCTGCCCCTCGACCTGCTCCCTGGCTGGCTGTTCGGCATCCAGGCAGCGCGGGTCAAGCCCGCCCTGCAAGAGAAGATCACCCGCTACCGCCGCGAATGCTATCGTGTTCTGTGGACCGCCTTCAAGGGCGACATCCAGCCCACTCCGCCCCCGCCGCCAGTGGACCTCAACCCTGCACAGCAAGCCCTGCTGCTGGCCGAGGCGGTGGCATCCCTGGCCCGCCAGCACCTCGACCTGGAGGAGCGCCACCTGACCATGGCCGATTACCTCCGCCCGTTCGTGCAGCAAACCAAGGCCCACCAGGCCCGTACCGATGAACGGCTGAACGCGCTGGAGCTACACATCAGCGGCGGGGCGACGATCAGCGAGGCGCAGGCCGCTGAGATCGCGGGCGCGGTCAAGGCCGTGGCGATGCTCCTCACCGCTGCCGGCGACGCCAATGGCTTCGGGCGCGTCTGGGGCGAGTTGTACCGGCGCTACCGCGTCACCTCCTACCACAACCTGCCCAGTGCACGCTACAGCGAAGCGCTGGCCTGGCTGCAGGAGTGGTACGCGGAGTTGGGGGCCGCTCACTCGTGAGGGGACACGAGCGTGCGCGAAAGGGCCGCCGATGACGCTGCCCCCACCCCCGGTGCCGGACGCGGCGGCAGAACCGCCGCCGCCCCTGACCTTCGCGGCCTGGGTCAAGCGCGAACGAGACGCGCGCAACTGGACGCAAAAAGAGCTGGCCGACCGCGCCAAGATCGCGGAAGTGACCGTGCGCAAGGCCGAGGGCGGGCGGCAGCCCTCGACCGATCTGCTGCTGGGGCTGCTGGGGAGCTTTGGGATTCCGAGCGAGCAGTACGAAGCCTATTTAGGGTGGCTCTTCGGCCTGCGCCCCGCGCCCCCGGCGGCCGCCCCGCCCGACGCCCCCGCGCTCCCGCCCGTGGCCGCGACACCTTCCCCCGACCCCGCCCCTCCGGCGGAACCCGCCGACGCACCCCCCACGCCCCCGCCGCCCTCCCCGCCGGAGGAGCCGAACCCCGACCCGGCGGCGGATGCCGTCGGGTACCTCGCGACCCACCTGCTCGGCTGGCTCTTGCCGGCGCTGCAGGCGCAGCAAGCGACCGCCGCCGAGGTGCTCGAGCTGCGCCTCGTCCGGCTGCTGCTCACCGACCGCGCGCTGGCCCGCCAGGAAGAGGCCGAGTGGGAGACGTATCGGGAGCAGAAGCGGGCGGCTAATGGTGCCGTGCAGCGCTATACCCTGCTCCTCGTGGGCCTGGGGGTGTTGCTGGGGGTCTTTCCGACGGTGGCGATCGCGGGACTCGTGGTCATCCTGGGGGGCTACGGCACGATCGGGGGGATGGAGCCGTGGATCGCCTGGAAACGCCTGGACGGCGTCCCCGACCGGACGATCTGGGCGAGTCTCCTGATCGTCAGTACTCTGACCGTGTTCACCGTTGCCCTAGCGACCTGGGCCGCCCAACCCCTGTTCCCGCTCATGGCCCAGCTCGCGCCCCTGTTTTTCGCTCGCTCGGCCCCACCTTGAGTCCCACGTTGTCAGACCGATACGGTTGGTATCGGTTGGTCCGCAGCTACCGATACCAACCGTATCGGTCGAGTGATACCGATGGATCGGCGGATCCATCCAACCGATACCAACCGTATCGGTCGAGCGATACCAATGGTATCAGTTCAGGTCTAGTATTTCGGAATCAACCTGTGGTATGCTGCGAATAGCACGCGAACAGAGGCAATGATCGGCCCAAGCACCGAATCAAGAATCTTTGATCGTGCGAGTACGGATGACCCTCTAGCGCAAATGTTTTCTTTGTGCTAGAGTCTGACTCACTGGTGCAGGCCGCCCCGGACGCCCCGCTGCGCGCCTAGCCCAGATACAACAAAGCTCCAACCCTTAGGGCTGGAGCCAGACACACGAAACCCGCGTCCCCTGCCGCCAAGCTAGTACGCGGGTCTCTGAAAAAATGGAGCCACCCTTTGTGGAGGGCGACGCTTTGTCTGCTGAGGACATCATAGCAGACAAGGCGTACGCTTGTCAAGAGGGGAGGATGGCTCTGTATACCCCAAAAGGAGCCACGCGATGCCGTCCCTATCGTGCGCCGCTGCCTACACGCCGCCCGCGCAACCTGAGTTTTTTATCCAGGCCCCGCTTAGCGTCGTCCGCTGCCCGACGCTGTCCCCTGTCGCCAAAACCACCTACGACGTGCTGCTCAGTTACCGCGACCCCAGCGACCTCGCGTACCCCGGCCAGGCCCGGCTCGCTGCCGAGGTCGGCGTCTCCGAGCCGACCCTGCGCCGCGCCCTGCGGCTGCTGGAAACAGCGGGCCTGGTTGAGCCGATCCGCCGGGGCCAGGGGTACACTAATCTCTACCGCGTCCACCGCAGCGCGTTGCGCCCGGCGAACAGCGACGCCCGCCCAGAACGAAAAAAACGTGCGGTCCAGAACGAAAATCCTGTGCGGTCTAGAGCAAACAAAATGTTGGTCAAGTTAGATCGACGGGAGAAAGATCGAGAAGAACAAGATCAACCACCCCCAGCCCCCTCCTGGGAAGGAGGGGAGGGTGGTGGTGGTGTCATTTCTGAACTAGATCAACAAATCGAAGCGGATGCGGCCTTGATTGCGAAAGCGACCGGGATGAACACAGGGGAGGCCCAGGAGACCGCAGCGCTGGCCGCCGCCAGCGGGCACGGCCCTGGCTATGTGGCGGAGCTGGTGGCCCACATTGCGGCCAGTCCCAGCGTCCAGAATCCGGCGGGGTGCCTGCGCGCCCTGGTGCAACATGGCAAGCGCCGCCCGGCGCGGGGTGCGGGTGGGGTGCCACCCCGGTCCCAGCGTGCGGCCCTGCACCCGGAGCACTACCGCCCCGGCGGGAAGTACGGCCACCTGTTCCAAGCGGCGAGCAGCGAGCAGCGAGCAGCGAGTAACGACGTGACACCCCAACCCTCCCACCTCCCACCTCCCACTCCGGCGGGGCCACTACCCACTGTCCGGTTACCCGTCGCGCCACCGGTTCCGGTGGTGGAGTCACAACCGGTGCCGTCTGCGCCCCCGGAGCCGGGCGCGCAGATCCTCGCCCTGGTGCGCCAGCAATGCGCCCACTGGGACCATATCCCGCCGGATCGGGAGCTGCTGAACGCGGCGCTGCTCGTCTGGAAAGGCAGCGGCCTCACCGAAGACGCCTTCCTGGCGAAGTTGCGGGTGGGGATGCTGCGGGCTAGCGTGCTCATGGTGCCGGAGGGGGAATTGCGGACCGACCACTGGCTGCGGATGGTGGCCGCCCAGACGCTCCCCTCGGTGGAGGCGCGCAGCTGATGGCCGCTGCTCCGAAGCCCGCCAAGCTGTGGCGCCCGCGCATCCCGGACAGCCGCGACGTGGCCGTGCTGGAAGCCCTGCACGCGGCGCGGGTGCTGACGGTGCCGCAGCTGCAGCGACTCTACGGCCTGGAGAGCGCCAGTAGCCTCCATCCCCGCCTGCATGGCCTGCTGGGGCCGGAGGGGACGCCCCGTATTCTGGAGCGCGCGCGCGGGCCGGATGGCCGGTTCTACTACGCGGTGGGCCGCGCCGGTTACCGCTACCTGCCCCCCGACCCGCCACCGGTGCGCCATAAGTTGCTCGCCCATATGCGCCTCAGCCCGCAGTGGCTCGACCATACGCTGGCGGTGGGGTGGCTGATGGTGACCTGGTTGACCGGTGGGGGCGACTGGCAACCCGAAGGCAGCACGTTAGGCTGGTGGAGCGAACACCAGGCCATGCTGCCGTACCCCTTGCCCCGCCCGCGCGGGCCGGTGACGCAGGGCCGCGTCGAGCCGGACGGAGCCTTGATCCTCACTCGGGCGGACAGCACGCCGTGGGTCGGCGCATTGGAGCATGATGCGGGCAGCGAAGACAGCGCGGACTGGGCGGCGAAGCTCGGGCGCTGGGCGGCAGTGATTCGCTGCGGGAGTTGGCAGGACCGCTTCGGCGAGACTGCGCCGCACCTGCTGATCACCGTGCCGACGGCGGCGCGGCGGGCGCAGATCGCCCCCTGGGTCGCGGCGGGGCGCAAAGAGCATGGGCGGTTCTACGCCTGGATCGCGGTGCATGGGGAGGTGAGCGTCGGGGAGGGCGACCCGCTGGGAGTAGCGGTCGAGCGCGTCACCGCCCCGGCCTGGGTGCAGGTGACGGGGGTTCCAGCGAAGCCCCTGCAAGAGACGCCGATGGATCTGCTGGACATCATCGACGGGAGTGCCCCCTGGCGGCCCCGAGTGACCGCTGCGGCGCCGTCAGTCCCCGGTCGCCCCGTCCCCGTCGATCTCGACGCGCAGGTGCGCGCCCAGTTGCAGGCCCAGGTCGCCGCACACGAGGCCACGATCCGCAGCCTCCAGGCCGAGCGGGACCGCTGGCAGGAGCGGGCGACCGAGCATCGCGTGACCCTGACCAACCTGGAGCACCAGTGCCTCGCGCTGCAGCGCGCTTATACCCAACTGCTGGCCAGGCAACCTACTGTCTGGCTCCAGCGCTACTGGACCGCGCGCCACCCGCTGCGGCTGGCCGGGCGGAGCCTGGTCTTTGCGGCGGGGCTATTTGCGGCAGGGGTGCTGGGGACGGTGCTCTGGTTGGTGGGGGTGCAGACCTGGGACCTGGTGCTGGGGTGGGATAGCGGCCTGGGTGCCCTTGCGGCGACCGGTCCCCCGGTGTTGACCCTTCTTCTGGCCTTATGGCACACCCCCTGGTGTGGGGGACCGCTGCTCCTCGGCAGCCTCGTCGGCACGCTGGCCGCCTGGCGCTGGGCGCGCCACCCTGCCGACGCTTCCAAAGGGCGCTAGCCGGGGCCGCGCGGCCCGTCCCTGGAAGCGTGCCGCCGATCTGCTATCGATTTGCTACACGCGCTAGTAGCGGCTACCCATCTATCCCCAACCCCCGCGCCGTTCTCCAGGATGTGGTCGGGTTGGGGATCTCCGCACGCACGTGTTGCTGGGTGTGGCGCCGCATACGCAATCCCAGCCCAACCCGACCCTTCTTTAGGCTTCGGGATGCTCCTGCTAAGTAAGGAAAGCAGTGGTTAATATTCATAATAGGGGCGAGGGCAACCACCCCCTTTCCCCAACGGAGGTCTATTGGCTCAATATCGGCCAGTGCCGCCGGATTTGGCGGTTCACCAACCCGGCCACACTCTGCACCCGCTCGGTGTGCTGCGTGCGGTGGTGCCGATCCGGCGCGGTGATCGCTTGGTAGCGCCGCGCCCGCCCGATGCTCTGCTCCACCTCCACCCGCACCCGCGCCAATGCCCGGTTGTACTGCGCGTCGATCTCCGGCCGCTCCTGCCCGCGCGGCTTGCGGCGCGGCGTCGCGATCGCCACGTCGTCCGGCCCTTTGGTCTCCCCAAAGTAGCCCAGATCGCCCCCCAACACCGCGTCGCGGGGCAGCCGCTGCTGTACCCCCGACTGACGCAGCAGCGTACGGTCGTTGGTCGGCCCCGGTACGCTCTCGGCCACATCCAGGAACAAGCCCGTGCCCGGCTGAACGACGACCTGGCTTTTCAGCGTGTGGGTCTTCTTCTTGCCACTGTAATAGCCGCGCTGCGCGCCGGGGGCGCTGGGCCGTTGCACGCGCTGCTCGAAGCTGTCCACCAGCGCGGTCAGTTCAGGCACCTCCAGCAAGACTTCATCCAGCGAGCGGCGGTGCTTACGCCCGGGGTCGACGCGACGCATCTCGGCGCGGCCGGCCTGGGCCAAGAGCGGCAGCCAGCGGGACTTGAGGCGCGAGACGGTGGAGTCGCTGACCCCAAAGAGGAAGCCGAGCACCTCATGGGTGGGATAGATGCGCAGCCACACCAGGCAGAGCAGCAACTGGTCGCGGGGAGCCAGTTCAAAGGGATGACCCGCACCGGGGGCGCGCTGGCGGGCGGGGCGGGCATGGCGGGTGGCTTCCGCCGCCTGATAGAGCGGCGCCACATCCCCCCACAAGGCGGAAAACTCGCGCAGGGTGAGGCCGGTCACGGCGCGGAACACCCGCGGGTGTAGTTGCAAATTGGCAAGGCGGAGTATCATGGCGCTAGTATACCCGATCTTCGGCTATTGTGAATATTAACCAGTACGTATGTCCTCTGGTAACCGGACAGCCAATCGGGGGCGTGGTCCGCGTCCGCGCCCGGCGGGAGAAGTGCGGCACGAAGCCGTGATCCTGCCCTGCACGCCCGCCGAGAAAGCGCAGATCCAGGCAGCGGCGCGGGCCGCCGGACATGGCACCGTGGCCGACTACCTGCGCGCCCTGGTCGGGCTGCCACTCGTGCAGAACCATCGCACGCTGCACGGCCCCGCCGACCCCGGGCGGGAGGCCGAGTGAACCGCCCGCGCCGCCGTCTCAGCGGCGCGGGGCTGCCCAGCGAGGACACAGGAGGGCAGGGGGCTCACCCATACCCACCAATTGCCAAAACGAAGCCTCTGGGCTAGGATTGGGGTACCAACTCCTACCCTACCCGGAGGCTTCACCATGCTATTATGCTATGAATCGGTCTTGGCCGCCATTGAATCTGCGCTGCCCACCGGCGTGCCCACCCAATTGGTCAACCTGGCTCTCTTGGTCAGTGCCTTCCTGCTCAAGCGCTCCTGCACCTTGAGCGAATTGGCCCGCGCCTACCCCACGGCTCCCACCCGCCGCACTCCCCAGCCCAAACATGATCTGCATTATCGCCTGCCGCGCTTGGATCGCTTTCTCGCCAATCCCCGCCTGGATCCCGTCGCCGTTCAGTGCGCCTTTATTCCCACCACCCTCGCCCGCCTGGGCTATCCGCCCCACATCGGCTTAGCCATCGACTGGACCATGTGGGATAGCCGCGACCTCCACGGGCAGCGCGTCCGCTATCAACTCTTACGGATCGCCATCCCCCGCCGCGGTCGGGCCCTGCCTTTATTGCAAGTGGTCTATAACCGCGATGCGTTGCCCGCCGGGCAGAGCCAAAATCAACTGGAAGAAGCCGCCCTGCTGGCGGTGGTGCGGGCGTTGCCGCTCGGAGTTTGCCCCGTGGTGCTCGCCGATCGCGGCTTCGCTCGGGCCACGCTCTTGACGTGGTTGGCAGAGCAGGGGCTGGAGTATGTGGTCCGCATTGATCGCGGCACAACCATTAGCCCGGCGCGCGGGCCGCGCTGGAAATTGGGCGAAGAAACCATCAGGCCCGGCGACCTGCAATGGTATGCCCACGTGCGCTATGGGCTGTACCATGATCGTCCGCGCGAGCTATGGATTAATGTAGCCTGTTGTTGGCGCACGACGGCGCGGCAGCAGGCGAGTCGCGGCCACCGTCCGCCACCCGACCCGTGGTATTTGGCGACTAGTCTGGGCAGTGCCGCCGTGGCGGTGGCCTGGTATCGGCAGCGCTGGTGGATCGAGCCGAGTTTTCGGGATACGAAAGGCGCTTTGGCTTGGCGCTGACGCAGGTGGGGCAGGCCGAGCGGTTGGGGCGCTTGGTGGTGGGGTTGACGCTAGCGTTGGCGTGGTTGACCCTGGCGGTGTTACCCGAAGTACGGGCGAAACCGCGCAACTGGGAGGTGGCGGTGGCGCAATGGGGCCAGGCGAGCCTGATCAAGTTGGCGTTGGAACTCTTCGACCGGTGGGGACGGCTTCCTCCCGCGTGTCTGCCGCAGGCTCCTTAGCTGGTGGGTATGGGTGAGAGGGCAGGGGGCACTTGACATCCCCTGTGTACGATGATAGAATAGTAATAGAACACCACGGTCCTGATCGTTCGCGTGGCCAACCCCGACGAGCATCCCGGTTCGTCGGGGTTATCTTTTGCGGGGTTGCGTCGCACCCGCCGCGTATGCTATGATGAGGAGGCCAGTCGACACGTGGCTGCACGTGTACTACCGGGGTGGGGAGCAATCTTCCACCCCGGTTTTGTTTGCCAATCTTCAAGGATCACATAATGGTCATTATGTGACTCATCATAACGTGTTTCCAGGCACGAAATCCGGTCAACGTGGGCCGGGTGGTGAGTGAATTGCCTCCGGCGGCCCGCTTCCTTTTTTATCAGGGTCCCTCCTGCCCCGCTTCCTTGCGCCTCTGCCTATCAACTCTCTCCTGTGTTCACCATATCCCCCTAATCCTCTGCACTCCCGATCGGCGGTTTTCGTGCCTGGTTGCTGTGCTGACAGTGGTCAACAAGCACCGGGAACCCAAGCTGACCACCCTCAGCACACCTCCAGAGGGTTTC
>JBBSAN010000158.1:0-11134 GCA_038252265.1 Chloroflexia bacterium | reverse complement strand
GACCGAGTGCCCCGGTCGGCCTCGGTCGGTACGGATCACAACCTGCACGACCTGATCGTAGACCAGCGAGTGTTCCGCCCCCCGGTACCCTCGCCAGATCACCACATCCCCTTCAGCGAGCAGGGGCGGGGTCGAATCTTCGCAGCGGTGGGCGACCGCTTCGCTGGCCCACTGCCGGTGACACCCTTCACATTCATAGGTGATTTGAACAATCTGTCGGACCATGCGTGTTCCTCATGATTCTAGGCGGCGGCCCCACGCCGTGGCCTGTTGGGTCTGCAAAAACCGGCTCAGGTGGACCACCCCGGTGGGGGCGGCGGGGTCAAAGTCGGGGCCGAGCAGGGCCGCATTGTACGGATGCAGAAACGGCGCGGTCACCCGCTCCCGGCGGTGCCAGCGGGCGAGAAGCGTGCGCCGGGTCGCGGCCCCGTCGCCGTCCAGGAAGCCGGTTGGAGTCACCCGCACGACGACGTGCTGCGCGATGCACCCGTTGCCCCCCAACAGATAGAGCGTTGCGCCGGGTAGCAGTGGCAAGAGTGCCTGGGCCAGGGTATGGCAGCCCCCCGCGACCCAGGAGGTCGCCCCCGCAGGGAGCAACGCGCAGGCGGCCTCGGTGGTCAGTAGCCGTCGCAGCCACCGGCCGTAGGCGGACCAGGTCGGCCACAGGGCCCGCTCACCTGGCCCGGCGACGCATCGGGCCACCGCTGGATCACTACCGGAAAAAGTTGCAGGGTGGCGGCGGTGCAGCATCTTGGTCTTCCTTCGGTTCGTCCGGTGCAGGGTGAGCGGACGGTTGCCCCTGAATCATGCGACGCAGACTAGCGGCAGAGGGGGCGGGAGTGGATCGCGCAATTCAATGGCTCCGACTAAGACGAGGAGGGCATCCTGGAAGCGCTGGACGCGCAATGTGGCCTGTGGTTGGCTCGGGCAGGAGATCATCCATCCCTCCGATCCCCCCGCTCGCCCGGGCGGGCGCTGGACTCGGTAGGGCAGGCCGTTCAGGATGAAGAGCGCGGCGGCGGTCCCATCCGCCTGGGTCACCACGCGCAGGCGCAGTACAGGCCAAAGCGGGGGGGGCACCTCTTGCCCGAGCATGGTTTGGAAGACGTAGCGGGCGATCAGCCGGCATTGCTCATCGGGGGGCAGCGGCGCGACCGGGCGGGGCGGGGGGGCGGTATTCATTCCTCTCGTATCTCCTTCACTGCGGCCCTCTCGGGAGCCTGCTCGCTTCATCTCACTCTTGGCGGGTGATCTGGAATCCCGCTGGTCTAATTCGCCAGATCGGCATGGAATGCGGCGGCGATGGCGGCGGCGGCGGCGGCCTCCGCCAGCCCGAAGCGCCGCTGCATCTGCCGCAGGAGCCACCACGCGCTGGAGCGTGGCAGCGGCCGGCGTGGCAGGGGCCGTCGGGCCAACACCGTCTGGGCGTATTCGTGAGCCGCCTGGCGCCCCTTATAAACGCCCGTTGCCCGGCCCCGGCCCCAGATCCCGGCTGGCCCGGTGACCCGCCGGGTCACCTGATAGACGGTGGAGGTGGCCCAGGGCCGGGTGATGGTGCCCACCGGGTGCGGGGGGCGGGTCCGAAGCGGGCGTTCGCCCCCCAACCACCAGGCAAGTAGGCGGAGAATCCCCATCTCAGGCGTCTCGCTCGTTGCCGCGCGGCAGCGTCGTGAGCAAGGCCCGGCAGCCGATGCAGAATAGGTCGGCCAATGGCAGGAGGAAGAGATGGCGCGCGAAGATCCGCCGGATGGACGTAGTACGATGGGGCCAGGTAGTCCACGCCTCCACGACGTAGCCTCTCTCCAGCGCCCCCGCCGTGTGGTGCAGGATGGCGACCAGATGCAGTAACCCCAACAGCTCCAGCGCGGTTGCGCGGGTCGCCTCGCTCGGCGGATCGCTGGTGGAATAGACGCCCATAATGACTGCATCCCGGTATTGGGCGTCGATTGGGGCTGTGGCGGTCAGCACCGCCGCCAGATCGCCGGGAGCCTGGCGGATCAATTGAACTAGGCCGGCACAGGCAAGGTGCAGCAGGTGCTCACGCGCGGGGGTCGCGGGGACAAGCGGCAAGGATACCTGGGTAAGCGCTTGACGCGTAAGCGGCAGTTCGTCCGCGAGCAGGCCCGTGAGCGCCAGATGCAGCGCTAGGGCCAGGTCCGGCGGCAACTCACCGGCGGCGAAAATCTCGCCGCGGGTGGAGAGATCACAACTCAGGAAGGCGAGATAGCCCGCCCAGGCATAATGGAAGGCGTCCCGCCCGGTCTGGAGGGCGGCCCGATCCGCCGCCCAGGTGGGCGGGTCGGGCCAGCCCTGCGCCCCCAGCAACTCATACATGATGGTGCCCTGCATCAGCCGATGGCGGGCAACAGTGGTGCGGATCGGGCGTGTGGTGGGGTCCTGGAGCCAGGTGCGCGCTAGCGGCTCCACCGCCGTCAATTCGGCGGTGAGGCCCAGGGCCTGGAGAGTGCCCTCGATGGTGTCGGGCAGGGGGTCGGATAGAGGGAGCGAGGTCGACATGAGCGTGTTCCTTTCACCACCCGGGATACAAGGACCGGGCTACTGGGTCTCATCTCACGCCGAGGTTAGGGAGGCGGAAGCCGATGTGCACAAATTAACCAGGCAAAATTGGCCGCAAATTGGTCGATGAGTCGTTTCCGCTCGTGCCAGGGCGAGTGCAGATAGACGCAACAACGCTAGACGACCGGAGGTGAGTGCGTAGTACCGCCCAAGCGGAAACGGACGAAGCGCTCATCCGGCGGCGGATGAGGTTCCCCCTGGCCCGGTCCTCGGAAACGGTGGGGCCGGAGGACACGGGCAGAGTTTACTGATCAAAAGGAGGAGCTTCTCGTGGATCAATTAGCATTGGAGACAGAACGGCAATCCAGTGCCGCTGTGGTCAGCGTGGGCGAGCGCCTGCGCGCCCTACAGGAGGCTGGCCTGCTGATCCCGACCGGCGCGGGTCGCCTCCCGGTCAATACCGCAGAGATTGATCGCCTGACGGCGTTGGCGCGGGTCGTCGCCCCGCCAGAGGCACTAGCATGAGCCGACGACCGCCCCGGCGGCCCCGCGCCCCGGCCCCCAGCCCGGCGTTACGGGCGTTGACCCCACTGGCGCTGGCCCCGCAGCAAGTACTAGTCGTACCGCCCCGGGCGCTGGCTAGTCCGCTGACGCCCGCCGCTCATACCGCCCTGCACTTGGGGGTGGGGGTGCTGCGCCAGGTGGCGGGTTCCGACTTTCTACCGCTGATCGGGCAGGTGCGGGCGGCGGCGACCGGGTCCGCCCTGCGCCTGGAATTGGCGCAGCGGATCGCTTTGCACTGGTCACTGTTCCGCTGTCATATCGGCCCAGCGCTACAGGCGGCCGGGTGGCAGCAGTCGGTCACCTGGCCGCCGGCGGAGCGGCTTATCCCGTATATCGCCGCTCGCGCCCCGGCGACCGAAGTCGCCTGGCTGCTGCTGATGCTCCGTCGCCTGGCCGGATCGGAGAGCGGGTGGCCCCCGCGGTTGCATTGAGGTTTGGTGTTGGGGGCAAAGGAGGTGTCCGATGATGCTGTTTGAAGAAGATCCCCCCGGCGGATCGGGGCGTCTATTGGTTGGGGCGCAGCAGGCCCTCGCGCTGCCATCCGGGGAGCCCGCCGGACCCAGCGGTCCTCCCGCCGCAACGACCGTGAGCCAGTGGGCGGTGGCGGTTACTGTCGAGGTGACCCCGGCACCGGGGGCGGGGGCGGGGGTGCATATACGGGCGGTCGCCCTGACCGGGTTGGCGGTCCAGCTTCCTCGTGGTGGGGGAACCGCCAGCGGAACGCAGCACTATGCGGCGGCGGGGGCCGAGGTCGAGCTGCGGGAGGTGTTTGCGACCCCGCCTTCGCCCACCACTCTATCCTGTTTGAGTCGGCTGGCTGCCGTGCGCGCGCGTCTGGCGGCTCTCAATGCGCGCCTGCAAGCCGAGCGGGCACAGTTTGCTGCCGCCTGTAACCTGGCGGAGCCCCGCGATCCCCCGGCCCAGCGCAGCGCGCCAGCGGCGCTGGAGTCGGGCCGCGCCTACCAGCCAGCGCCGTGCGACCCGGATGCCGGAGGAGCGCGCCGATCCCGATAGCCGCATTCCGATTGGGCTATCCGGCAAAGTGTGTTGAAATCCCTGCTGTGGAAAGTATGCAACAATCGGCGGCTATTCGACCCATCGGGTTGATAGAAGGTCGGGATCATGGCATCGCTACTAACACCAAAGCAACGCGAAATGGTTGGATGGGCGGCCAAGAATGGCGGCGGGCTGTACGAAAGTGAGCCGGTATGTGCGTAGTAGCAGCGGACTATTAGGTGTGGCGCGGCGCCGCAGCCGCAGCGCCGGTAGAAAGTGCGGCTGCCCCTCTACCACTGATGCCGCATAACGCATGACAATCCTCATCGGGCGGAGACGGAAACGCGCTTTGCCGAGTGGCGCGACGGCTTGCCTCTCGCCGCAGCGCATACAGCACCAGGCGGTGGATGGCTTGGGCTGCCGGGAGAAGCAGCACCGGATTGCGTGTTTCGGGGCGGCTAGATCGCTCATCCCTAGATCGCTCATCCATCGAGTTACCAGTTTCTTGCGAGCGTGAAAGCCACGCCCCTTTAGGGGCCGTGGATGAAACGCCGTAAGGCCGGGCTAGTCGCAAATCAGGCATACTAGGTTCCCGCCTGAGCCGCGATGTAGCGTTGGATCGTATCGGCGAAGATGTTGCCCGCTGTGGAAGCAAAGAAGCTCGGACTCCATCGCGGCGGCAGTTTCCGCCGGAACGGGTAGTTGGCCCGCACAGCATGGGACGTGCGGTCCTTGAGCCAGCCGACCACCGCGCCGCCTTTCGGTTGGGTCCGCCCGGGCGCGGTGCCCCCCTCGCGGATGAGGCGATAGGCAGCGGGGCCTTGCTGGCAAACAGGGTTGTAGAGTGCCCGGAACGCTCCCCGTGGTCAGACGCTGGGCCGTGAAGAAGCTGAGCATACAACGCGGAGTTCTGCGGGGCGCGTTTCTACCAGGGGCCGCGATGGCTGCCGCTTTTCCCTGCCTGACTCCCCATTGCCGGTTATACCAGCTCCTGGCTGGGGTAGGATCCCCCATCACCGGAAGCCTCCGCCAGTAGGAGGTGCCCATCGTCCTCTGATTCAAACAACGCGGGCGCGGGCGCGTCCACCGGGATGCTGACGACCGTGCGCAGGCGCGCGGCACTGGCAGTCAGCGCCTGGGCCACCTGTTGGACCTGGCGGGCATCCGCGCCGGTCGCTTGGGCCTGCGCCAGCAAGTGCTGCATCTGGACGGTGACCTGCGTGGTGGCCGCCGTTTGCTGGTGGGTCGCAGCATGAATTTCGGCAATGCGTTCGAGCGTGCTGGCCATTGTCCGGATTACATCGGCCTGCGCTTGTTGGACGCAGAGGGTCAATTCCCCCAGGTCCTGCGCCAGATCCCGGCCCGCCTGGACGCGGGCGATCATTATGTGCTGCGCCTGCTGTAGCTCCGGCAACCCTTCTTGGATTTGGGTGACTAGTTGACGGGTATGTCGGGCCAGTTCCCCGATTTCATTGGCGATCACCCCGAAGCGCAGCCCATACGGCCCGGCTCCGGCCGCTTCAATCTGCGCATTAATACTCACCAGATTCGTGTTAGCAGCGATCTCTTGCACCTCGCCGATCCAGCTGATCATGTTCGCCGTACCAGCGTCCAGCCGGGCCATCTGCGTGCTCGCGGCAACCGATTGCGCTTCGTTCGACATCGCGGTACGCTGGTTGCGCGCCAGGAGATCCTGGGTATGGGCGCTGGTGGCCTGCACCTGGCTGGCCGCAGCGCTCACGGCTGCGGCCAGCTCCTCAATATGCTGGGCGGCAGTTTCCAGTTCGCGGATCGTCGCGCCGATCTCGTGGATCCCCTGCGCCTGCTCGTCCACGATCTCAACCTGCCGGGTGCTCATCGCGTCCAGCTCCGCCGCATGCTGTCCTAAGCCTCCCTGCACCAGGTGGCTGACGGTCTGCTGCTGACGCTGCGTGGTCGCAAGTTGCCGGTTGCGGAATTGGAGAGTAGCGAGCGCCTGGGCCAGGAGCCAGTTGGTCGCCCAGGCGAAAATCCCGGTAGCAATGAAGAGGATGGCGGCATTCAGAATGAGGGAGAGGATTTGGTCGGGGGCGTCGTGGCGGAGCCGGGCCAAACCCGGGGACACGTTGAAGAGCACGGCGGCCTCCAGGATGAGGGCGGCGACAACCCAGGGCACCGTCCGCAGGGGGAGAAAGACCCCCGCCCCCCCGATAATCAGCGCGAGGAAGAATGGGTTGATCACGCTGAGCACTTCGCTGGCGTCGGTGGGGGGTGGGACCAAGCAGATCGCGGTGATAGCGAGCGCGGTAATCCCCAGCACGCCCCAAATAGCGAGGAAGACGTGCCCCTGACGGTTGAGGATATAGAGCAGGCTGAACAGCCCCAGGATCCCGATCAGCACGAAGACGATCGCCGGGGGGGTCGTGCCTGCCTGGACGGCATGGACGATCGTCAGACTATCCAACAGAATGAAGCCGATCAGCACGATGGCCAATAGGCGCCCTTTCCGGGCCTGTGCTTCCTCGACCGCCGTGCACGCAATAAGGCGGTTCCACACCTCGTGTATCATAGCACATCTCCTTCACGATCCAGCTCGACAGGGGTCCATGCCCCCGTTATCCACAGGACATTCACAATGCATCCACAATGCAGCCCCCGTATAGGCTGCGCGGATCGGTCCATCGTGTCTAAACCGCCTAGTAAGCGAGGAGCGGCTGGGTCGCGGCCGCCAGCGTCCGTATCGCCTGGCCGAGCTGGACCCAATCCTGGCCTTGCGCGGCGCGGAGTAGCTGGATGATGCCATCCAGCACCGGGTGCCAGGGGGAGAGCAAGGTGCGGCGGGCTGCCTGGAGCGCGGCCTGGAGCGGCTCATCTGCTGTGGGAAAGCGTCCGGTTTCGGCCCACCCGGTCAAGGTCACCGTGAGTGGGCGGATGAGCGGGTGCGCGGCTGTCTGGTGCTGAGCGCGGCCAGCACCAGACAGCCGGTGCTTAGCACCTTGCGCTCGAACTCGCGCCGCCGCCCTTCGACGGTCAGCGCGTGGGTATACGGAATCGGGTAGCTCATCGAATCCATCCTTT
Organism: Chloroflexia bacterium; assembly: GCA_038252265.1. Lineage (GTDB taxonomy): Bacteria > Chloroflexota > Chloroflexia > QHBQ01 > JAICKM01 > JBBSAN01. The sequence continues at coordinate 4,000 of JBBSAN010000158.1, read as the reverse complement.
CGACAGCGGGTGGCCTACCGACGCCAACGCAGTACGCCACCCGACCTATGTGACGGCGCGGGTCTACAGATAAGTGGTCAACCAGGCGGGGCGGGCCAAGCCCAGACACTGGCAGAGCGCCTGGCGGAGCGGCCGGTCAACCCCGGCCGGATACCAGCGTCCGGCCGTCAACGGGAATGCCGCTCCCAGGGCCGCGCGGGCGACTAGACTGGTGACGATGACGCCCCCTTGCTCCGATCCACGCTCCAGGGCGGGCAGCGGCCCTGCTCCCCCGCCCGGCGGAGTACGCGTGTGGGGAGCGGTTCCGGTTTGGCTATCCCACGCCAGGCCCGCCAGGGCTACACGCACGGCCAAATTACGGGGATCCTCGGCCAGGGGGGGCAGTGGGATAGCAATGCGCGGGGGATCGCCCGGCAGAATGTGCCAGGGTTGCGCGGCGGCGCGGCGGTCCCCGAACTGCATCCAGCCGCCCGGTGGGCGCCCGGCGGCGAGCGGACCGGGCTGGATCCACACGTTGCCGGTCCAGGCGTTGCCGAAATACCAGTGTGTGACCTCGGGAAAGGCATCCGCGAATTGCATCCAGAACCAAAACTCGTAGGGGCTGGCGGTTGCATGAGATGCCCGGGCGCTGATCCGCCCATCCTCCCAGAGCCGGGCTAGGCCGGGTTGCCACTCGATCCCCGTTCCAGAGACGGGGTCATACACATGACCCGGTGCCGCCCGTTCCGGGGGGGGTCGGAGCAGTGTGCGCGTCTGGCCGAGGGCCGGCAGGGTCGTGAGCATGGATAATATCTCCTGACTCAGGTGGGGCTGGTACGGCCAGCCCCCACCCGGCGTTTAGGCGGCAACGGCACGCAGCCCCGGCGGGGGATCGCCGGTGTTGTCCAGCTCAAGAGGGGCGGTCGGGCCGGTGCTCTTGGGCTGGACCATGCGATCACTCAGCAACACCTGGAGCGCGGTCTGCTGGAGCGCGGTACATTCTTGGACCAGTTGGGCCTTCTGCCCGCTGACCAGAGTCTCGAAGATCTGAATCTTGGTCTGGAGCAGGGTGATTTCGCCCTGCCGTTTGGCGATCGTGTCCGGCTTGACGGTACCCGGGTCGGCGTCCACCGAGCGTTGGAGTTCCACGCGAGCGGCCGCAATCTCAGCCAGCAGCCCGTCGAAGACCGCTGCGCTAAGCCCCTGGCGGGCGGCGACTTCATCCACGACCGGGAGCAAGGTGCAGTAGGGGTGGGTTCCCGGCTGGCGGGGGAGGGCGGTGATCAAGGATTCCAGGCGCGTCAAGGCCGCCTCGTGCGCCTGGGGGATCAGGTAGATGCCGCCGCCGCGGCGCAGACTCACGGCGTCCAGACTGGTGAGGATCAGGCGCATCATCTTTGATAGATCCTCCGGCAAGAGCAGGCTGGTAAATTGCTGGAAATACGGACCCAGCTCCTGGGTCACCTGATTCGCCTCTTGCTGGGCCGCCTGGGCCGCATCCCCTTCGACAGTGGCCGTGCAGTAGAATTGCGGCGGGCTGGCTTTCGAGAGGATCACTCGTAGGGCGGTACCATGGCGCAAGCCCAACCGCTTAAAGCTGACCCATTCTTCGACCAGGACGAAGGCCATGTGTTTATCCTGCTTGCGGTTGACGATGCGCACGATCGCTCGCTCGGCTTCATCCTCCAGCCCGGTCGCCTCGGCCCGATCACTGGTGATCGCGGGCCCGTGCCCGGCTGCCGCCCGCGCCTCGACCCAGGCTTCGATGGCGCGCGTCATGGCTTTGCGGGCCGTCGGCGGGTCGGGCAGGAAGGATCCCAATCCGGCGGCATCGAGCGCGGTCTTGAGGTCAGTGTGAGTGATCCGCACGCCGGCCAGCGAATAGAAGACGATCTTGCCTAAAAGGGGGAGGCCCATCTGCTGGAGTTGGGTCATTGTCAGGGCTTGCTTGTTCATTGCTGTACCTCCTGTAAAGCGCGCGACGGTCGGCTGCGCCTTAGACCGTGAAGATGGTCTGGAGCGTGGCGAGATCGCTCTCGTCGCGCAGATTGTCCAGGGTGCACAGGGCGTCACTCACCCGCGCCAGCAGGCCCGTCCCTTCCCCCCCGCCGATCAGGACGCCGTAGGCGCGCATCTCCCGCTCCTGGCGGGCCTGCTGCCACGCGGCTTCGATGGCCGGACTGATCCCGGCCACGCCATCCGTGACACAGATCACGTCCGCTTTGTTGTGGCGGGCGGCGTTCACCCGGTGCAGGGCCTCTTGCATCCAGCCGTCGAACACTGTGCCGCCGCCGAAGAAGTGTTCCATGCAGGTGATGATCTCGCCCGTGGTGGCCCGGCCCTGCGGATAGTGGTGGATCGTCAAGTTGCCGGGGCCGCTGAAATGCAGCACCGTCATGTCCCGCTTCTGCCGCCCGGCAATGAGCAGGAAGGCCAGCGTGATCGCCTTGGCCCAGGTATCCCGGTCGCCGCTCATCGAGCCGGACTCGTCCAGGGCCAGGATGATCGGGCCTTGCCCCTGTTTCTTGTAGCTGCGCACCTGGTACTGAATCAGCTTCTGCTGGGTATAGTCCGCATAGAAGCTGTCTTCGAGCGTCGGGTCGGCCAGGCGGCTGAACTCGCTAGGCAGCACCAGGGGCAGGTCATCGCCCAGGCGCACCCCGGCGATCTCGTCCGGCGCATGATCGGTCTTGGTCCGCTGGACATGCATGGCGATCTCTTTCATGCGGCCACACATGCGGGCAATCTGTTGGAGGCGCCGCGACTGGAGAAGCTGCCGGGCCAGGTCCATCTTCTGGTCCAGGGGCAATCCATTGCCGCCGCCGACCCCGGCCTGGGTGCCGTACCCGGTGCCAGCGAAAGCATCCAGCGCGGCCTGCATATCTTCGACCTCGGTGACAGCGGCTTCCAGCGCGGGCCGAAGCGCGCGGCGGATGGCGTCCCCGCGTGCTTCGGCCCCTTCTGCTAGCCCGGTGGCGGCGCGCGTCGCTTGGGCTTGGGCCGCGGCGGCTTGACGGCGGAGCGCGGTCGCCTGGGCCTGGAGCGCCTGCGCCTCAGCGGCGGGCGCGGGGGCCGGCGAGGCTGCCGGGTCTGGAGGCGGGGCCGCCGGCGGCGGTGCGGGCGCAGCGGCCGGAGAGGGGAGGGGGACCGGGTCCGACGAGGGCGCGGGGGCTGGCAGCGCCGGGGTCGGAGCCGGAGTGGGCGGCGGAGCCGGCGGGGCGGCGGGTGGCGCGGGGGCCGTCGGGAGGGCGGGGGGAGTGGTCGCCCGGGCCGCCGCCGCCTGCGCGACCAGATCCGCCCCGGCGTCCCCCAGCCGATCCGCCGCCAGCCGATCGAGCAGTTCGGCCTGCTGGCGGAGAGTGCGCGCGCGCTCTTCGGCGGCAGCCAGGGCCTGGAGGCGGCGGCGGGTGGCCGGATCCAGGGTCTCCAGCGCCTGGGGGACGATCTTCATGGCGGCCATCGCGGTGAGCAAGGCATCCCCAGAGGTACCCATCGCCCGTAGCGCTTGCCACTCCGCCGTGCCGGTCATCTCCTCTACGATCTGCTGGTTGATTCCGTATGCCTCCCGCAGAGGCACCAGCGGATCCACGGCGGCCACGCGCTTGATCAGGCTCCAGGCCACGTCGCGGGTCAGGGCGGCTCCGGTGGGGATTTGCGTCTGGGTCTGGGCACTGAGGGCAGCCAGGTCCGGGAAATCGCGCAACAGGTGCTGCCACGTCCGCACATCGTAGCCGTCGTGGCGCAGGACGGCAGTCCCATCGGTGATTGGCTGGGGCGCAAACTCCAGCGCCTCGACCAACTCTGTGAGGTCGTCTGCCGGGGCGGCACCCGGCGCGCTGCCGGGTGCCGCCAGGATCGAGCGCGTCGTCATCGCTTGCGGCTCCTCGTATAATAGGATCAAGTCGAATCGAATCGAAACCTATCGAATCGAATCGGCTCATCGGTCTTCGCCGGGTGGTGAGGTTCTGTGACTCCAAGCGGCCTGGACCGCGTTAGAAAGAGTAACCCCCACCCTGGTGAG
>JBBSAN010000157.1:0-11140 GCA_038252265.1 Chloroflexia bacterium | reverse complement strand
GTTGGTGCCGAGGACGGTCCACGGGGCTAGGGTACCGGTCTCAAAGCCGCCGTTGACGATCGCCGCCGAGGCGCACGGCGTCTGGGTCGCCGTGGGGGTCAAGGTGACGGTGCGGGTCGGGGTGGCGGTGGGCGGGGTGCCGGTCACGGTCGGCGTCGGCGTGCCCTGGAGGAACGTGCCCATGCGCGCAAAGTGATTGGCCTGGGCCCAGCCCGCGATAATCGATCCTGCGCCACCGTTGGTGCCGCTGACATCCATCGCTTCGTAGTCGGTGGTGGTGCCGAACGCGCCAAAGGTGGTCGCGCTCAACTGGAACGGCGCGCTAAACGTCACGCCGCCGTCGGTGGACTGCACATAGAACTGCGCCACCACGGTGTTGCTGGTCGTGCCGCTGACGAAGGTGACATGGACCGCGTGGTCCGTGGTCACCTTGACCCAGCCGAAGCCCTGGAAGATGTTGGCGTTCGGGTTGTTGTAGACAACGACCGGTGCGCTCCAGGTTGCGCCGTTGTCGACGGTCTTCGCCAGGTAGATCGCCGCCGAGGCTGCGGTGCTGGCGGTGCGATACTGGGTCCAAACCGCGTAGAACGTGCCGTTGGTGACCGGGTCCGCCGCGATGTTCGGCGTGTCACTCCAGCGGACGCCCAGGGGCGAGGTGGAGTTGAACGGCACCGTCTGGTTGAGCGGGACGGTGACGACCGTGGTCGAGAAGGGGAAGGACACGCCGCCGTCGGTGGAGCGGGCGAACATGACCTTGTTGGGCACGTTGATCGTCGGGGCACTGCCGCAGCACGCGCCGCGGTGCCAGGCATAGCCGATGGTGCCGTTGGCCGAGGTGCCCAGCGAGGGATACTCGTTGTGGTTCTGGCCGGCGGCGAATTCGCCGCTGTTAACAATCGCGAGAGGCGCTGCCGAGGGCGGGTTCCAACTGGCCCCGTTGTCGCTGGACCAGCGGTTGGTGACCGTGTTGAAGCTGCCGGACCCGGCGCTATCAAACAGTGCGCCGGTCAGATAGACGCGGCCATAGAAGGGGCTGGCCGGGTTGCGGTCCACCCACAGATACTCGCGATCGTCAAAGAACGTGGTGCTGAGCGAGGTGCCACAGGCGGCGTCCGCCGTCCAGGTGACGCCGAAGTCCGCCGAGCGCCCGCAGGTGTAGTTCGCGCCGTCGGCAGACGGGTTGAGGGCCACTTCAAGCGCATTGGCCCCTGCCGGTTCTAACCAGGCATTGACCACGTCGCCGTAGCCCGAGGCATTGGGCGGGTTGCGATTCTGCCAGGTGACGCCGCCATTGGTCGTGTTATCAATGGTGACGTTGCCGCTGACCAGGGCCATGAGCGGGTTGGTCGGGTGCATCCCCGTGGCCGGTTCGCCCGTTGCTGCGGTCGAGGCCTGGGCCGGTGCGCCCCAGGTGATGACCAGATTCAGCGGATTGAGCCAGCCGCTGTTGCCGGGCTTGCTGGGGGCCACCTGGTAGCGGGCCCATCCGGCGTGCACAATGGTGCTGAAGGAGAACGCCTGCTTGCCGGGAGGCAGCCGATCAAATCCGTCATCGCTGGCCTTTGTGGCCGGGGGCGGGGCAGCACCTGTGCCTGGTGGGGGCGGGAGCGCCGCGCTTACCGCGCCCGCGATACTAACCAGCGTCAGCATCACCAGGAGGCCAGCGGCCCAATAAAGCCAATTGCGCCTGATACTCATGATCTCTCGTTCCTTTCGCTAGTGGTCCGAAGCAGTGAATTTTGTAGCGATCACCAGGGCGGGTATAGTCAGGCACGTTCGACTATGGTGGTGGGGACGGTAGGGGGTCGTTACGCGGTGGTGGGGCGCCCGGGATAATCCAGCAGGCGGACGTGATCCGCCCACCAACACCACACGTGTGTGACCCGCCGCTACCAGCAGCAGTCTCCTGGCCCTGGCGCTCGACAGTGGGTGGAACCCGGCCCCGTGTCGGGCCGGACGTGGAGTAGCGTGTGACGCCTCCGCTCATCCCTCCTTCCCTGGCGGCTGCCCGTTGGGGCGGGCTAGCCCGGACTAGGCAATGTGCTGCTGGGTGGCACCCGCTGCGCGGCGACCCTGTGGCCGGGCGGACCGTGCGGCTGGGGCGGGGGTGTGCGACGTGGTACGTTGCTCAGAGCTGGGCCAGCAGCCCGGTTAGTGATTAGCGAATCCTATCGGGTGGGGAATGGGGCTGCACTGCCGATCAAACGTCTCTGACGGTTGGATGAGGTTGCGGGGTGCTACCCCCCGACTCAGGGTAGATGGCGTAACGAGTCGCATTATAGCGCGTCGCTCCTACCCTGTCAAGAGGAATATTCTATCGTTACATTTGTGCTGGTTCCGGCGGGGACAAAAAAACTGGGGGGGCGGCAACGCCGCCCCCCCAGGGTCCATCGTGGTTAGTTGTTCGGACTACCCGTGACCGGCTGGGCGGGTGCCCGGAGTGGGGTGGAGCAGTTGGGGAAGAAGGCGGAGGCCGCGATCTTACTCATTTGCCCACGGGTGGCATTGTTGTTCGGGCGGAAGTAGGGCCGGTTGCCGGGCGCGACGCACGGCTCGAACGGCCCGCCACAGGGGTAGCCGCTGATGATCCCCCGCACCGCCATCCGCTCGATGTAGAGATAGAACGTGCTGCCCACCGGCACATCCTCGAACGTCTGGCTCGTCGGGGTTTCGGTCCAGCCTGCCGCCCCACTCGTGATCTTGGAGAGCTGCCCCCGCGTCACGTTGTTGTTCGGGCGGAAGTACGGGCGGTTGCCCGGGCTGACGCACGGCTCAAACGGCCCGCCGCAGGGATAGCCGCCGATGATCCCGCGTCCGGCCAGCCGCTCGACCCACAGGGCGAAGGTGCTACCGGGGGCGACATCCTCAAAGGTCTGCTGGGTGCTGGGGATGACATCATTGAAGCCCGCCGACTCGGAGACAATCTTGGAGACCTGTCCACGGGTGACGTTGTTGTTCGGGCGATAGTAGTTGCCCGGGCAGGGTTCGCCGGGACCGCCGCAGGGGTAGCCCCCGACGATGCCGCGACAGGCCAGGCAGCGCACATAGTCGTAGAAGGTGCTGCCCACCGGCACGTCGTTGAACGTCACCGTGCAGGTGCCCGGCGTCGCTGTCGCCGTCGCGGTGCTTGTGGCCTGGGTCGTAACCACCGGCGTCGGGGTGGTCGTGCTCGTCGCCGCCGGGCCGCCGGTCGCGGTGGGGGACGGGGTGCCCTGTTCCGGCACCGAGTTCACGGCAGCCAGCGCGTCTACCCGGCCATAGCCGAAGCTGTTGTTCGGGATCTGGCTGCTGGGGATGCCGCCGCAGGTCTGGGCCGCGACCACCACCTGCGGGTTGGCGGTGTTCTCCAGGATGGCCTTGGTCGCCGCGATGTCGCGGACGAGTTGCGGGCGCGCCGACCAGAGCAGGGCGACTACGCCGACCACATGCGGCCCGGCCATCGACGTGCCGGAGAAGCTGGAGGAACTGGTATCGCTGCCGTTGGTGCTGGAGCGCACGTTCACACCGGGGGCCGAGACCTGCGGCTTGAGGATGTTCGGGGTGTAAAAGGTGCTGGGGCCGCGGCTGCTGAAGCTCGCCAGGGTGTTGTTGATGTCAATCGCGCCGCTGGCGAATGCCGCATCGTAGATCGACGGCGGGTCGGACACCGAGCTGCAACCGGGGCCAGAGTTGCCCGCCGAGGCTTCGACGAAGATGCCGGCGGCTTCGGTGTTGTTGACAATGGTTTCCAGTTCGGCCCGCGTGGTGCAGCCCTCGCTGACGGGGCAGCCCCAGCTATTGTTCATGGCGTGCGGGCGCAGCGCCGGGTTGGGGTTGTTGCCGCTCAGGTCGGTCGGGGCGATGAAGAACTGGAAGCATTCGCTGTAGCTGGCCGGGGTGCCATTGCCCTGGTCCATGTTGCGGCAGCCGATCCACTTCGCGCCGGGGGCCACACCCACCTGGTTGCCTGCGCCGTCATCGCCCACCATCGTGCCGGTGGTGTGCGTACCATGCCCATGATCGTCGCAGGGGAAGGCGCTGTTCGGGCCGCAGATGCCGCCGCCCGTGTGGACCGAGTCGTGCCAGTTGTAGTTGTGGTCGGCGGTCGTGCCGTCCCAGCCTCGATAGTGCGACTTGATGAAGGTGTGCGTCCAGCGCATCCCCGTGTCCTGGTTGCCGACGACGATGCCCTGGCCGGTGTAGCCCAGTGCCCACACGGCAGGCGCGTTCACCCGTTGCACGCCCCACTCGATGGTGGCGGGGCTGTTCGTCGTGTCCTGCGCGTTCAGGATCGCCGGATCTTCGAGCCAGTACTGCCCGTGGTTCGAATCCAGCCGGGCCACATCGCTGCGCGCCGCCAGCAGGTTGACCTGCGCGGCGTCCAGCCCGTCGGCGACGATCATGTTGGCGACCCAGAACGACTGGTAGGCCACGCCCTGCGTGGTCAGGAGAGCTTTCAGCCCGCCCTGGGTGCGGTCGGCTTTGTCCTTCAGGCTGTTGTAGACATACCAGCCGCGGGCGTCCTGGTCCTTCATGCTCGTGGCCGCGTTGACATTGGCCTGGTCGGCCAGGTAAATAACGACCGAGGTGCGCGCGCCGTTGGCCGTGTCGGCCAGCACGCGGGCGTCGATCTTGCTGCTTGGGCTAGAGGCCGTCTTCCCTTCGCTGGGTCGGCTGGCGGCTGGTCCGGCCAGCGCATTCTGGCTGATTAGCACGCCTGCCACCAGGGCCAGCGCGGCCAGGGCGAGACAGAGGGTGCCTTTTACGCCGATACGTGATCGTGTCATGACCTTCTTCGTGCTCCTTCTCTATAATGGTGCGAACGTATGCCACGGCACCCTTGCCGTCAGGGTCTGCCCTTGCTGCTCTCCGGTTAGCCGCAAGGGGAGCTGTGGCGGGGTCCTACCCTTCGGGGATGATGCGGAACTGGTGCTCGATCTGGGCGGCTTGCGCCAGCATCGCGCCGACCGGGCAATACTTGAGGGCGGATAGCTCGATCGCGCGGGCCACGGCGCGTGGATCCAGTGCTGGCCCTTGCAGGATATGGAGGACAACGAAATGGGTGTAGACCTGGGGATGCTCGGTGGCCTGGCGCGACGCCACCCGGATCTGGTAGCCGGTCACCCCTTGCCGTTTCTTGCGCAGGATGGCGATGACATCAATGGCGGTGCAGCCACCGAGGGCGATCGTCAGCAATTCCAGGGGTTCGAACCCGCTGGATGCGCCGCCATGATCCGGGCTGGTATCGATGATCAGCTCATACCCGGTTCCGGCCCGCGCCCGAAAGGCCATTCCCTGCCGGTCGGTCAGCGCCAGTACCGCTTCGCCGACATTGGGTCCGGTCAGGAGTGGTTCGGTCAGCGCACTCTCCAGATTGGGGCGCAGATAGTCGGCTTCGGGGGGTAACGCATCCTGTGATGGGGTTATCATCCCGCCGGCAACCGGAACGCCGGGCAGGGGCCTGGGGGTATTAACCACGAATCCAACCTTTCTAGTGCATAGGGGATCCCGCCCGGCACCCGCAGACGGTAAGCCAATATTAATTGATCCCAGGTCTGTATGTCAACCACTGTTCCCGGTTGGTGGTGCGGTGACCGGGGATCGGTGCGGACCGCGCCGCTCTTTCTGGGGCAGGCAGTAGGCGTGCGCGACCCCGTTTTAGCGAGGTTAGCAACTAACTGGCCCCCGCGCTCGTTTTATATATAAGGAAAGAGCAGATCCCCCATGGTGCGGGGGTACGTGCCGGTTGATCGGCCTATGCAAAGGAGGCAATGATGCAAAGGATGACTCATCATATTCGCCGCGTGAGCGCGGTGTTCGCCCTGACCGCGCTGGCCCTGGTGCCACTGGGCGGGGCCGCTGCTGCCCCGGCAGCGGCCCCGCCCCCCGCCCAGGTAGCACCCACCTGCGGGGTGGCCGATCCGCACCAGGAGGGGGTCCTCTATTTCGCCGCGACCGGGCACACGCTGCGCGGCGACTTCCTGGCCTACTGGACGAAATACGGCGGGCTGGCCCAGTTCGGCTACCCGATCACCGAAGAGATCATCGATGTGGGCGGCCCCACGGCGCACGCCCCCCAGCCGGTGCAATACTTCGAGCGTGCCCGCTTTGAGCACCACGCGGAGAATACGCCCCCGGCGACCGGCGGTGCGACCCCAGCCCAGCCGGTGACCGGCTATAACGTGCTGCTGGGCCTGCTGGGGTTGGACTTTCACCCGCCCGACCCGCCCGTCGCCGCCAGCGCCGGGGCGCGTTTCTTTGCCGAAACCGGCCACAACCTGAGCGGTGCCTTCCTCACCTACTGGGACGCGCATGGTGGCCTGTTCGTCAACGGCTACCCGATCAGCGAGCCGTTCACGGAGAAGAACCCGATCGACGGCAAGGCTTACACGGTGCAATACTTCCAGCGGGCGCGCTATGAATTGCACCCGGAGAACGCAGGCACCCCCTATGAAGTGCTGCTCGGCCTGCTGGGCACACAGGCGGCCCGGCAGCAGGGTCTCTTCCCGGCTCCCGGGGCGGCAGCCTGCCCCGCCGTGCCGGTGGCCGCCTATCCCGCGCTAGGCCACGCCGCCGACTTCTCCTGGGTCGCCGGGCAGGTGGTCCATACCCGCATCCAGGGCGGCTGCACCTATGTCAGCTATGACGCCAACGGCGGCCAGGTGAACCCGAACGGCGACGGTTGGGGGGCGGCGCAGGCCGCCGGGTTGACCGCCGAGGGGGCCTCGGTGGTCCTGTTCGGCCACATGGCCGGGCCGGGCGAGCCGCACGAGATGTGCCCCGGCCAGGCCTATATCGTCGATCGGGTGCAGGCCAACCCGGCGCGTTAGCGTTTTATGGCACCACGAAGAACACGAAGAGCACGAAGGACTCGCTTCTTCGTGCTCTTCGTGCCCTTCGTGGTGAATATCTCGCCGGGGTCTTGCCGAAAGCCGAGTCATTCGGTACAATGGGGAGAATATCGTAGGGCGATGGGCCGTGCCATGATAGATATAGGTAGGCATCCTGAATTTAGGGCCGGCGCGCCCGAGGAGGAACAACTGGCTTGGGGGCTTTCATCTTTGTTGTGAGCCTGGCGCTGGTGCCGACGCTGTTCTACATCTTGCTGGTCTGGTGGCTCGACCGCTACGAAAAAGAGCCGGTCAGTCTGTTGGTTCTCGCCTTTGTCTGGGGGGCGGTGCCGACCATCCTTCTGTCGCTCGTCGCCGAGATCTATTCTTCGGAGCCACTCTACGCGATTGACCAGACGATAGGTGACTTGATCTCGACCGTCATCACCGGTCCATTCATTGAGGAGGGGTTCAAGGCACTCATCCTCTTCACCCTCTTCATGGCCTTCCGCCGCGAGTTCGACGACGTGCTCGACGGCATCATCTATGGGGCAATGGTCGGCCTGGGTTTCGCCTTTGTCGAAAACGTGCTCTACGGCCTCAGCGCCTCCGAGGGTGGGATAGGCAGCGTGGCGGTGTTGGCCGTGTTACGCTCGGTCGTGTTCGGCCTGAACCACAGCATGTTCACCAGCGTGACCGGGGCGGCACTGGGCTATGCCCGCAGCGCGAAGGGTCTGCGCCGTTCGCTCGTCCCCATCGCCGGGTTCCTGGGGGCCTGGGGCCTCCATGCCACCCATAACGGCCTAAACAGCCTGAGCGCGCTTGATCCGGGCGCGGGGTGCCTGGGCCTGATCGGCAGCATCCTGGTGGACTGGGCTTTCCTGGCCGTGGTGGTGGTCATCGCGGGCCTGGCGGTCGGCAAAGAGCGCCACTGGATCGAGCAACAGTTGGTGGAGGAAGTACAGGTGGGCCGCCTGACGCCCGACGAGTACCACATGCTGACCTCCTCGTTCCGCCGGATCGGTGCCCGCTGGCGCGCGCTGACCGGCGGCGGTCTCGCGGCCTATCACCGGCTGGGCCGGTTCCAGGGGCTGGCGACCGAACTGGCCTTTCGCAAGCAACAGGTGCTGGTCGATCACGACCCGGCCTGGAGCTATTATGATATCCAGTTATTGCGGGCGCGCATTGATGCGCTCAAGGGGACGCAGGCGGTGGCTCCGCAACCCCGAGGAACCTATTATTAGTGCGGAGTGTGGAATGCGGAGTGCGGAATACGAATTCCCCACTCCGCATTTGCTATAGGGGGAAATGAGCAAAATGATGACGAGTGAGGAAAAATTCGGGCTTGAGGGCTTGACCTTTGACGACGTGCTGCTGATGCCGGCCTATTCCGCGGTGCTGCCGACCCCGCGGGATATTTCGACCCAGGCACGGCTGACCCGCAAGATCCAGTTACAGATCCCGCTCCTGTCGGCGGCGATGGACACCGTGACCGAGGCGCGGCTGGCAATCGCCATGGCCCGCGAAGGCGGCCTGGGCGTGCTGCACCGCAACCTGTCGATCGAGGACCAGGCCCGCGAAGTAGACAAGGTGAAGCGCTCGCAGGCCGGGATGATCGTGGACCCGATCTGCCTGGGGCTGCACAATACGGTGCGCGAGGCGCTGAACCTGATGAGCCACTACCACATCTCCGGCGTGCCCATCGTGCAAAACGACCGGCTGGCCGGGATCCTGACCAACCGCGATATCCGCTTCCTGGAAGACCGCGACATGGACGACCTGGTCAGCGAGTGGATGACCGCCGCGCCGCTGGTGACCGTGCCGGTGGGCACCACCCTGGAGCAAGCCCAGGAGATCTTGCGGCGGCACAAGATCGAGAAGCTGCCGGTGGTAGACGAGACCGGGCGGCTGCGCGGGCTGATCACCGTCAAGGACATCCAGAAGAAGCTCCAGTTCCCCAACGCCACCTATGACGAGCGGGGCCGCCTGCGGGTCGGCGCGGCGGTGGGCGTGGGGCAGGATGGCGAAGACCGCGCCGCTGCCCTGGTCGCCAACGGGGTGGATGTGCTCTTTGTGGACACGGCACACGGCCATTCGCGGGGGGTGATCGATCAGGTCCGGCGGCTCAAAGCACGCTTCTCCACCCCGATCGTTGCCGGAAACGTCGGCACGGCGGAAGGGGCGTTGGCCCTGATCGATGCGGGGGCCGACGGGCTGAAGGTTGGTATCGGGCCAGGGTCGATCTGCACCACCCGCATCGTCGCCGGGGCCGGGATGCCCCAGATCACGGCGGTCTGGCTGGTAGCGAACGCCGCCGCCCCGCACGATATCCCGGTCATCGCCGACGGCGGCATCCAGTACAGCGGCGACGTGGCGAAGGCCATCGCCGCAGGGGCCGATACGGTGATGGTCGGCAGCCTGCTGGCCGGGGTAGATGAAAGCCCCGGCGAGGTGATCCTGCACCAGGGCGAGCGCTTCAAGGAGTATCGCGGCATGGGGTCGCTGGGGGCGATGAAAGAGCGGGTGTCCAGCCGCGACCGCTACGGCCAGCAAGAGGTGGACGCGCTGAGCAAGCTGGTGCCGGAAGGCATCGAGGGCCGCGTGCAATACAAAGGCCCCCTCGGCCCGATGATCTACCAGCTAATCGGTGGCCTGCGGGCGGGCATGGGCTACGTCGGCGCGCCCGACATCCCCACCTTCCAGCGCCAGACCCGCTTCGTCCGCATCACCACCGCCGGTCTGCGCGAAAGCCACCCCCACGACGTGGTGCTGACCAAGGAAGCCCCGAACTACGGACGGCGGTGACGGAGTGCTGAGCGATGCGTGATGCGTGATGCGTGATGCGTGATGGGTGCTGAGCGATGCGTGATGGGTGCTGAGCGATGCGTGATGGGTGATGCGTGATGGGTGATGCGTGATGGGTGATGCGTGATGGGTGATGCGTGATGGGCTGGTGGGATGGCGGGCTACGGGAGGTTGTCATCCTGAGCGTAGCGAAGGATCTTGTTCGGGTGTCTAGATCGTCTGGGGTGGGACAACACGGCGGGGAACGTGTTCTGCCAACCCGGACGGCTATGGACCTCGTAGAAGATCCTTCGCTGCGCTCAGGATGACAGGGTCTGAAGCTCCCACTCTTAGCGCGTCTGCGAGCGTTCGTCCTTCCGCATTCCGCACTCCGCACTCCGCACTCGTCCCTCATCACTCATCACTCATCACTCATCACTCATCGCTAATCGCTCGTCCACTCGGAGCTGAGGATCGAGCCGGCCACGACTCGCCGTTCGCCGCTGCCGGTGGCGATGATCAGGGTGCCGTCGTATTCCACGCGGACGGCGGTGCCGGTGACGATCTCACCGTCGCCGACTTCGACCCGTACCTGGGTACCCAGCGTGACCAGCGCCGAGGCCCATTCGCTCCAGAGCAGCGAGTACGCCCCGGTTTGCCAGGCGCGGTAGCGCTTCTCCGCTTCGAGCAGAATGCGCCCCAGCACGACGGCGCGGTCGGGACGAGATCCGCCCAACTCGTGCTGGAGGCTGGTCGCCCGGTCCCCCAGGCCCAGCGGGGCCGGGTCAAAGCCCACATTCACCCCGAAGCCCATCACCACAAAATCGAGAAACCCGGCGCGGGTGGTGCCTTCCGACAGGATCCCGGCCAGCTTGCGCCCGTGGACCAGCACATCGTTCGGCCACTTCAGCCCGGCGGGCACCCCCAGCGCCTGCGCGGCGCGCATGATCGCCAGGGACAGCAGCATCGTCGGGGCGAAGGCCTGGGTCAGCGGCGTGTGCGGGCGCAAGAGCAGCGAGGCCAGGATCGCCCCACCCGGCGGCGCTTGCCAGACCCGCCCGCGCCGCCCGCGCCCGGCCTCCTGCACATCGGCTACCACCAGCAGCCCCTCCGGCGCACCCTGCTCGGCTGCCGCCCGCGCCAGGTCATTGGTCGAACGCACCACGGTATAGGTCTCGATAGTCTGACCGAGCGTGCGGGTCGTCAAGACCGCACTGATCCGTTCGGGGGTCAGCGGAGAATCGGGCACACGATTAGTAGAGGGCGGATCGGCTGGCGGGTCATTGGCGGACATAACATACCTGCTCACTTCTGCCAGGATAGGGACCGTGCGGCTTGCCTGACTAAAAGCTGCCAGTAGCAGGCAGTTTCTTTCATTATACACCACATCCGGCCCGAATAGGGCGTTTCCCCGCCGATCGGTGAGGTCTTGCCTGGTGGTTGATGTTGTACGCACCCTCACCCTGTAATCCTGCCCGCAGCGAAGCATCTTCTGGGCGGTCAGAGGTGCTGAGACCACGATTCCGATCTACTCTGAAGACCTGGCG
>JBBSAN010000156.1:0-11192 GCA_038252265.1 Chloroflexia bacterium | reverse complement strand
TGGCCTCGTTGAGCGCCTTCTGGATCTTCGCGTTGGCCGGGCCGCCCCAGACGCTCGGAACGCCGTAACTCGCCCCCGCGTAGAGCAACTTGGCGATCTTGCTCAGGGTGCTGGTACCCTGGAAGAAAGGATCGTTCTCCATCCCCTTGAGCGAGGGCAAGGCAAAGCCCGTTTGCAGGATCGCGCCTTCGTTCTCGTGGCTGGTGAGGAACAGCACGAGCGCGGCGGCGGCCCGGGGGTACGGGCTCTGCGCCGCGGCACCCCAGCCAGCGAAGCCTAACATCGTGGCCCTGGCCCCGGTCTTCCCCAGTGGCAGCGGGACCGCGTCATAGTGGAGGCCGAAGGCCGCTTTGGGGTCCGTCAGGAAGGGATTGGCCCAGCCGCCCACGACGATGCTGGCTGCGCGCTGCTTGGCGAAGGCTTCCCCCTCCCAGGTGGCGCCAACGTCGGCGGAGACCGTGAGGAACTGATCCTGGTACAGCCCAGACAACCAGTCCAGGGTCGCGACGCCTGCCGGACTGTTGATGGCGCACTGGCCGTGGTCGAGGATCCTGGCCCCGTTGGCGAGGGCGAAGTTGCCCCAGTAGGGGAAAAACACGAGATCGGTCGCGAAGCCGAAGACCTGCGTCGGGCCGCTGCCCTCCGTGTTCGCTTTGACCCAGGCGGTGAAGTCGTCCTGGGTCCAGCTGGCCTGGGGCGGGGTCTTGACCAGGTCGCTATTGTAGAAGAGGGCCATACTGGTGAAGTCCTTGGGCAGGCCGTAGACCTGCCCGTCCGGGCCGAGGAAGACGGCGGTGAGACTGGAGAAGTAGTCGTCCTTGCTGCGCCCGACCTCGGTCAGGGCCGGAGTGAGGTCCAACAGCACGTGATTGGGAATGAGTTGGTAGGGCAGATCCACGTCGAGGTAAAAGACATCGGGTGGCGCACCGGCCCTGACCTGCGTGAGCAACTTGGTCCCATAGTCGGACGGCTGCGGTTCATAGGTGATCTTGACCTCGGGATAGACTAGGTTAAAGCGCGCAAGCGCGTCGCTGATCACCTGTTGCTCCGACTGATCACCCCAACTGGAGACGCGCAACTGGGCACCCGGCTCGATCGCATTCTTCTTATAGGTGGCTGGGTCAAACGGGAAGGCACCCGGGCTCCCGCCGCTGGTGCCGGGGGGCGCGGCCCCCGCGCCGGGCGCGGTCCCCACAGTCCCACCGGTGGTCGCCGTAATGGGCGGCGCAGCCTCTGCGGTCGTATGGGGGGGCGCGACCCCGGCACCCGTCGCGGGGGTCGCGTTCCCGCCGTCGCAGGCGCTCCATAAAAACGCGCCAATCAGCAGCAGCGCTGCTGGCAAGCGCCAGCGGATCGTCAGGGACATGGCGACTCTCCTCCGTGCAGCAGCGATGCCATGCCGCGTGGGAGGCGCGCCGGGCTGGGGGCCGACCCGCGTGCAGCCCCGCGATCAGGTGGGACCGGGCGAGCCACCACCCGTGGGGGGAGGGTAATCACGCCAGCGCCCACCTTGGTCACGCGCATATCGTGCGCCCCACGGGGGGTCTTGCGCGCCATAGCAGGACCTTCCGCCAGGATATGGGACCTGGCTCATTCTGCGCTGGTTGCCGACAACCAGATAACCGCAGGGCACGATCCATTAGAGAGGAGATCGCGCAGTAAGGTGAAATCCCTTGCCGGTATGTTGGTGAATGTGGGGGACTGTGTGGTACGACGCTATTATACAGCCGCCGGAGGGGGGATGACAAGCCGGCAGAAACCACCACGATCACCCGTGCGCACCTGAGGTCGAGCTAGGCGGCGGTGCCGTTACAGATGCCCACCTCAAGCCCGCTGTAAGCGGTTTGCAGCAGGATCGAGCCGCGCACAACCTCGCCGATGCGGATGCTGCCGTGCGCACTTTTGGCGCTGACGGAGCTGCGTGCCCGGCCAATGGCGATGTCGCCGTTATCCGCGCTAATGCGCAGCTCGCCCCCAACTTCGCCGATCGTGGTGGGGTCGTCGGAGTTCTTGACCGTCGCCGGGCCGTCAAGCTGGGGGTACGGCCTGATAGAACCCGTTGGGGGCACCACGTGCGGTGCCCCCGTTTTGTTGTGCCTCCGCGTGAAACGGTCTGGCGCGTCCAGGGTATAGCCGGGTGTAGTGACCGCCAGGTGCCCTGCCAGAAGGCGGTGACCCAGCTGTGCATTGTGCAACAGATGGGTTCCCCATGAGCAGCGCCACCACCTGATCGCGGAGGCCAAGCTGATCCTACGGCCCCTCTGATGGATTTGCACGCCATTCGCTACGATGTCAACAGCCATGCACCTCTTGCATGTCGCACCCCACTTCAAAGAATGTTCTTTTAATCATAAAAATATCTATAAGTTAATAATAGTGATAATATTTATATCTCCTATATCCAACCGTATTACGCATAGATCTGCCAATAAATGGCGAGTACCCGCCAATAAATGGCGGGTACCACCGATGCGTGCCCCCACCCCCTGGGCTATACTTATGAGGCTAGCAGCCTGTCGGAGAGAACGATTTTCGCTAAAATTCGCCCCACTGCGGGGCAGTTTCGGTGCTAAAAGTGAAAGCTGATCCCCACTTCGATGGTCAAAATGGCCGAAAATAGGGCCAGCCACTTTCTCTCCGACAAGCTGCTAGTAGTGGATGGTACCCACGGACATAGCAGTGCGCCTGCCCGGTCTTCTTTGCGTGGTGGTGCCATGTACGGCGCTTGCATGGTAGCATCACATTCCCGAGAATATTCTTTTATATGTTATATACACTCTCTATATGAATTAAGGCGATAAATATATTCTAATATATTATATTATAATATTTGCCAGCTATTTAATCGCTTATTCACCAAAATGCAACCCACTTACACCTGCTGCGTTACCTCGTCCTGCTAGAGTGAGGGTAGCGGGCTGAGCTGGATCATAGGATATACGTTCCTTGACTGCTATAATGCGCTGCCCTTGCCAAAAAACTCCGTGACCATCTTATCAGTGCTCTTTGAAAGAGACTTACTTCATTGGGAATCATATTGACTCAACCGATCCTATCGCCGCGCCAGGGTTC
The DNA here is from genome assembly GCA_038252265.1 of Chloroflexia bacterium. GTDB lineage: Bacteria > Chloroflexota > Chloroflexia > QHBQ01 > JAICKM01 > JBBSAN01. Next base: position 8,120 of record JBBSAN010000156.1, on the reverse strand, counting down.
AATGTACGCCCCGCTCCAGGATAGCAGCCGCTGGATACGAGCATTTGCCAGCGCCCTACCCCTCCTGTTCGCGCTGGCCGTCGTAGCGGCCAGTGCCGCAGACCGCAGTGAACCGGCGGCTGCCGAATGGCCGTCGGCCACTTTTTCTCTATCCGGCGAGGGTACCCACCCACCCCCGCAGCTCGTCCCCCGCTATGCTACGACGTTGTGCCGCACCCACAGGCCTGAGTACCCCCTGATCAGCGCGGACGATCTGGTTGATGACGATTACTTGCTGCTGGCAACCCCCCCCATCAGGCTTCCGAACGCGTATAGCTACAGCGTGGCCCCCCCACGATCCATCATGACAACGTTGATCATCGCACCCCCGGTTCCCCCACCGCGTCCCGCATGTCTTAACGTGATTGCTACATTATAATCCACGCTAACCCCGCAACGAACATGTCTTAACGTGATTGCTACATTATAATCCACGCTAACCCCGCAACGAATAGGCTGTTCCTGCGCCCCTCTACAAGGACTAAGGAGTAAAAGACAATGAGAAGGATGAAATCGCAACTAATGATTGGCCTGGTGGTCCTGAGCCTGCTGCCCCTGTTCGGTGGGCCGATGCAGGCCCAGCCCGCCCCGCAGGCCCCGGTGTTCGGCGACCCCGCGTTCCAAAGTACCTGGGAACGCACCGACATGGCGGTAAAAGATGGCTCCGTCAGCCGCACCTGGTTCTGGGGGCCGCAGCCCAACACGGCAGCCCTTCAGGAGCCGAACAAAGAGTCGCCCGGCGGCACCCGCACCGTGCAGTACTTCGACAAAAGCCGCATGGAAATCAACAACCCCGCTGGCAACAAGAACGACCCCTTCTACGTGACCAACGGCCTGCTCACGGTCGAACTGGTGTCGGGCCTCATGCAGACGGGCGCGACCACCTATGAGCAGAAGTACCCGGCCTGCATCAACGTCACCGGCGACGCGGGCGATGCCACCGCGCCCACCTATGCCTCCATGCAGCACGTCAGCAACACCACCCTGGCCGACCACCCCGCCCCCCGCGCAGTCGGTCAGGCCACCACCGCCACCATCAACGCGAAGGGCGATGTTGGCACAAATGCCGCGAAGGCCAGCGTCGCGGCGGGCACCATCACCTACTACGACGATGTCACCCACCACAACATCCCCGGCGCATTCTGGACCTTCCTCAACTCCACCGGCCCGATCGCCGGAGGCAGCAGCGCCCTGTTGAGCGACCCCTGGTACTATGCGACAGGCCGCCCGATCAGCGAGGCGTATTGGACGAACGCGACCATCGCCGGTCAGGCGGCGGAGGTGCTGGTGCAACTCTACGAGCGCCGTGCCCTCACCTATATAGCCGGCAACCCCGCCGGTTTCCAGGTCGAGATGGCGAACATCGGCCAGCATTACTACGATTGGCGTTACAAGACCGCAGGCCGCTGCGCCGCCCCGGTTCAGGGCAGCATCAACTTCCAGGCGTTCGGCGACCCCGCCGAGCTGGCCGTCTTCCAGAAGGTCATCGAAAGCTACGCCACCTATAACCCTAACGTGAAGGTCAACCTCATCCAGGTGCCTTCCCAGGGCGATCACCTCAGCAAGCTCGCGACCTCCTTCGCCGCCGGCAACCCGCCCGACGTGTTCCTGATCAACTATCGCCGCTACGGCCAGTTCGCGGACCAGAACGTGCTGGAACCCCTCGGTAAGTACCTCGACACGAGCGTCACGCTCAAAGCCTCCGACTACTACACCCAGTCGCTCCAGGCCTTCACCTACCAGGGGACCCTCCAGTGCATCCCGCAGAACATCTCTAGCCTGAGCATCTACTACAACAAAGACCTCTTCACCAAGTACAACGTGCCGCTACCAAAGGACGGCTGGACCTGGCAAGAAATGGTCAGCGCCGCGAAAGCCCTCACGAAGGACACTAACGGTGACGGCAAGAACGACATCTACGGCTTCGCGGTAGACACCCAGCTGATCCGCCTGGCGCCTTTCATTTGGTCGAACGGCGGAGAAATCGTGGATAATTACGAGAAGCCGACCAGGCTGACCATCGACACCGCCGCCGCGAAGGAAGCCTTCCAACTCTTCGTGGACCTCAATCTCAAAGAGAAGGTCACGCCCAGCCAGGCCGAGTTTAAGGCCCGCGCCGGTGGCGACCGCTTCCTCGATGGCACGCTCGCGATGTGGGTCGCCAGCCGTGCCGACACCCCGACCTTCCGCACGATCAAGAACTTCACCTGGGACGTAGTGGCGCTGCCGGTGCTCAAGAGCAAGGCGACCATCCTGCATAGCGACGCCTACTGCATGGCCGCCCAGTCTAAGAGCAAGGAGGCGACCTGGGACTTCATCCAGTACGCGCTCGGCCCCCAGGGCCAGACGATCGCCTCCAACCTGGGCCGCATCGTGCCGTCGCTGAAGGCCATCGCCAACTCGCCCGCGTACCTCGACCCGACCCAGCCCCCGGCCAACAGCAAGATGTACCTCGATGTCATCCCCACCATCCGCCGCGTGCCGATCAGCCCGGTCTGGGGCAACATCGAAACCCTCGTCAACGCCGAAATTGACCGCGCTTTTTACGGCGGAGCCAGCGTGGACGCGGCCATCGCGTCCGCCGTCGCCAAGGCCAACGCCGAATTCGCCCGGGTCAAATAATTCACCACCCGAACCGAGTGGGGCACGGCACTGCCGTGCCCCACTCCTCCCCAATCGGGTGTGTCGGCGGGCACCCGTGCCGCTTGGGGTCTAATGACGGGTGGACTCCGGGCGTGCGCGCACCGGAGCCACCGTCCTAGGTGACTTATGCGCTATCGTAACCAGCTCTTGCTCCTGCTGGCCCCCTTCCTGGTGGGCCTGACCATCCTCGTGATTGTGCCTGCCACGGGCAGCCTGGCGGTCGCCTTCTTCGACTATTCCCCCCTCCATCCCACGGTGTTCACCTGGGACGGTCTCACCCAGTTCGTCGCCCTGCGCGACGACCCCCTCTTCTGGACCGCCCTCAGCAACTCGCTCCTCTACACCCTCCTCTCGGTTCCTCTGCGCATGATCGGCGTGCTGGCGCTGGCCCTGTTCCTCGAAAAACGGCGCAAAGGCATTCAGGGCTACCGCGCCGCCGCCTACCTGCCCACCATTATCCCCGATGTCGCCTACGCGCTCGTCTGGCTCTGGCTCGTCAACCCGCTCTTCGGCCCGATCAGCCAGGTCCTGGTCGCCCTCCATCAGCCCGAACAGACCTGGCTGCTCGATCCCGGCGGGGCACGCGGCGTCGTCGTCGCGATGGGCGTGTGGCAGATCGGCGAGGGCATCGTGATCACCCTGGCCGCCCTGCGCGACATCCCGCGCGATCTCTACGAACTCTCCCTCATCGACGGTGCGGGCTGGTGGACGCGCCTCCGCACCCTGATCCTACCGCTCATCGCGCCTACCTTCCTGCTGCTCCTCTTCCGCACCACCATCGTCAGTCTGCAAGACAACTTCGGCCCGTCCTACCTCGTCACGCAGGGCAACCCCTACTACGCCACCTATTTCCTGCCCTTGAAGATCTTCACCGAGGCGTTCCAGAACTTCCGCTTTAGCTACGGCGCGGCGCTGATCTGGGTCATGTATGCCGTCACGGCGCTGCTGGTGTTGGTGCAATACCTGAGTACGCGCAAATGGGGCGAGGCCGCGTATGATTAGCAAGCGCATCGGCTCGCGGCGGTTCGGCGTCCGGGGAGCGCTCTGGCACGTTGTCGCGCTCCTCGTCAGCGCGGTTTTCCTCATCCCGCTGGCCTCCATGCTGGTCGGGGCGCTGCGAACGCCCGGCCTCCCCCCGCCGCAGGGCATCGAATGGATTCCCAACCCCCTCGCGTGGGGCAACTTCACCGCGGTATTCCAAGTGATCGACCTGGGCCGCTATATGCTCAACACGCTCACGGTGGAGCTAATGGCCGTGCCGATGACGCTGCTGGTCGCCTCGTGGGCCGGGTTTGCCCTGGCGCAACTGCGCAACCGCTTATCACAAGCGATCATCGGGGTCGCGTTCCTGACCCTCTTCCTGCCCGAAACCGCGCTCTGGGTGAGCCGCTTTATCCTCTACAAGCTCGCGGGGGTGCTCGACACGCCGTTCGCGCTCGCCGCACCCAGCCTCTTCGGCACGAGCGTGCTCTATACCCTCATCTTCTACTGGACCTTCCGCCGCGCCCCAGACGAGATGTGGGAGGCCGCCCGCATGGACGGCGCGGGCGCGTTGCGTATCTGGTGGACCCTGGGCGTACCCGTGGCGCGCGCGGCCTTCGCCGCCGTGGGGGTGCTCACCTTCTTTTATTACTGGCGCGAGTTCACCGAGCCGCTCCTCTACATTCAGACGATCGAGAAGTACACCCTCTCGGTCGGCCTGGCCTACCTGGGCCAACTCGACCCCACCAACTGGCCCCTCCTCCTGGCCGGTTCCTTAATCATCACCGCGCCCCTCATCGGGGTGTTCCTCCTCGCCCAACCCTTCTTCCTCGAACCCCTCGAAAAGACGGGCGCGCCCGTCATCCTGCCGGAGCCAACTCCGCCGGGCAAGAACGTGCGCTCAACGGCACCCTAACTGGCCCACAGATCGCAGCTGATCACGGGGCGGCGGTCTCGGGGGGATCGCGGGCGGGTGGGCGTCCTGCGGCCAGCGCAGGGCGCGGTCCGGCAAGGTGGGGCGGCGCGGGATAGGTAAGACCGAGCGACGCTCAGTCTCGTCCAAACGGTCGTAGGGCTGGGGGGTAATCCTGGCCGGGGCGCAATTGACCATGGACAATGCCGCCGGGCTGGCGCGGCAGCGTGGCGTGTCGGACGCAGTGATCGGCCTGACGATGGTCGCGGTGGGTAGTCCCGCTGCTGTTCCGCGGTGCTCGCCTGGATCGGGTGGAGGGGCACTGGTACTGGCCGGGTATGTGGTCTATACCGGGCTGTGGTTCTGACGCGATCTCTCCGTTGAGATCATACGTGGACTCCACCAATCGCGTGTTCAAGACCCCGCCACTGATCTGGTCCCCGCCGGGGCGGTCCATCGGCTGGTCCAGGTCGTCCGGGGCCCATCGCCGGGGTAAGTGTTCAGACTTGCAGCAGAAGGCAGCCAAACCTGCTACAATAGGCCCATGACGCTGGAAGAGGAAGTTGCCGACCTCCGGCAGGCCACTGCGGCTTTACAAGCGGAAGTGACCCGCTTGCAGACCGTCGTGACCGCTTTGGAAGCGCAACTGGCGGATCTACGGCAGCAGAAGACCCCGCCGCCCTTCGTTAAACCGAACAACCCTCCCGCCCCTCAGCGCCCGCGCCAGAAACGCGACCCCGCCCATAATCACGGGCGGCCCCGGGCCACCCCCACCGAGGTGCGCACCCACGCCGATGATCCCTGTCCCACCTGCGCCTATCCTCTGACCGACCAGAGTATCGCCCGCCGCCGCGAGGTGCTCGATCTGCCGCCCCCGCCGCCCGTCACCGTCATCGAGTTTCAAGTCCTCAAACGCTATTGCCCCTGCTGCGCCAAGTGGGTCGAGCCGGAACTCAACTTGGACGGGTTGGTCGTGGGGCACGGGCGCTTGAGTGTGCGCGTTCTCGCGCTGGTCGCCTGGCTGCGCACCGTGTTGCGCTTGCCGATCCGCCCGCTCCGCAGCTATTTGCGCACGCTGCATGGCTTGGACGTGAGTATTGGCGAACTCTGCGCGATACTGGACACCGTCGCGGCGGAAGGCGCGGCGACGGTCGTCAGGATCAAGGCGGAATTGCGCGCCAGCGCGGCGCTGTACAGGGACGAGACGGGCTGGCGCGAGGCGGGGCAGAACGGCTATGTCTGGGTGATGACCAACGTGGCGGGCACGAGTTACTAGCATTATGACCACAGCCGGGCCGGAGCCGTTGCGCGCCGCCTAAAGGGGGCGCACTACGCGGGCACCCTCTGTACCGATTTCTACGCGGGCTACAACGCGCATCCGGGTCGCCACCAACGCTGCTGGGCCCATCTGCTCCGCGACCTCGCCGCGGTGGAACAGGCGCAGGGGGCCGATGAGGCGATCGCCGAGTGGATCAAGGAGGTATGCGATCTGTATCAGGAAGGGGCGGAATTGCGGGGCCGGGCACCGCCGCCCAGCGGGGAGGAACGGGAAGCCAAAGCAGGGGAGTTAGCGGGGCGGGCGCACCAGTTGGGGCTGTGCTGGGCGCAGGTGAAGGGGCACCCCTTGCATGCGCTAGGTCAACGGCGGCTGCGGCATGAAGCGGAGCTATTCGAGTTCGTGCGGCAGGCGGAGGTGGAGGCGACGAACAACCGGGCCGAGCAGGCCATCCGCCCGCTGGCGGTAGCACGCAAGATCAGTGGGGGGACGCGCAGTCCGGCGGGCAGCACGACCCGGATGCAGCTACAAACGCTGTTTACCACCTGGGCGGCCAAAGGGGTCGATCCCCTGCACGCCTGCCTGGCGATGCTGCGCGCTAAAACTCCTTTGCCCTCATCGTGAACAGTTACTCAGACGGACGGGATTGACAAGTTACACAGTCCGTGATATGCTCCTCTGTGTAACTTATCCCACCCTATCCGACGAGGTGCTCATTGGCACGTGCCACTCCCCAGATCAGCCCACAGGGGCTGACCACCACTGCGGCGGAACCGATTGCGGTCGGCTCCGCCGCGTGGTATGAGTGGGTCGAGAAGCAGCGCAGTTTCGTCTTTGTCGGCAGCAGCGGGCGTTTTACCGCCCGCCAGGAACCCCGTCCCGGCGGGCAGTACTGGTACGCCTACCGTCGCGTGCGGGGGCACCTCCACACTGCCTACCTGGGGCGCTCGTCCGACCTCACCCTGGCCTGCCTGGAACGGGTGGCGCACACCTTGGCGACCAGCGCGGCAGCCGACCGGCCCCGCCCGCCCGCGTCGCCCGCCGCCGAGACCGCCCCGTTCTTGAGCACGAAGCTCCAGCGGCCCCCCGCCCGCGCCGACCGGGTGCCGCGCCCCACCGTGCGGGCCCAGCTCGACGCGGCGGTGGGGCGCAAGCTAACCCTGGTCACCGCGCCCGCCGGGTTCGGCAAGACCACCCTGATCAGCGCCTGGGCCGCCCAGGCCGCCTGGCCCGTCGCCTGGGTCAGCCTGGACGCGAGCGATAACGACCCCACCCGCTTCTGGGCTGCGGTAACTCAGGCGCTTTACCAGACGATCCAGGCCGCCGAGGGACGACCCGCCCTCACGCCCCCGCCACTACTCCGGCTGCTGGAAGGCCTGGACGGGAGTGCCCGGCCACCTGTGCTGATGCTGGATGATTATCATCTGATCGAGGCCACCGCGATCCATGAGGCACTGGGCTACCTGCTCGATCATGGGCCAGCGGCGCTGCGGGTGGTGCTCGCTACCCGCAGCGTGCCGCCCTTCCCCCTGGCCCGCCTGCGCGCCAACGGCCACCTCAGCGAACTGGGCGTGCCCGATCTGCAATTTTCGCTGGCCGACGCGCAGCTTTTCCTGAACGAGGTCATGGGCTTGGACCTGGCCCCGGCGGACGTGGCCCGGCTCACCGCCCACACCGCCGGGTGGGTTGCCGGGCTGCAACTGGCCGCCCTGGCCTTGAGCGGGCAGGCCGACCGCGCCTCCTTCCTGGCGACCTTCACCGGCAGCCAGCCGCACATCCGCAATTACCTGGCCGAGGAAATCTTCTTGCAGCAACCGGCGGCTATCCAGCAGTTCTTGCTCGCGACCGCCGTGTTGCGGCACCTGGACGGCCCGCTCTGCACGGCCTTGACCGGCCAGCCGGACAGCCCGGCCCTGTTGGAGCAGGTCGTCCAGGCCCAGTTATTCCTCGCCCCCGGCGATCCGACTGCCACCTGGTATCGCTATCACCCGCTGTTCGCGGAATTTCTCCAGGATCGGCTGGCGCGGACGCAACCCGAGCAGGGGGCCGGTTTACACCGGCGGGCGAGCGCCTGGTACGCGCAGCAAACCCGCTGGGCAGACGCCATACACCACGCACTCGCCGCCCGCGACTTCGCCCAGGCCGCCGATTGGATTAGCCGCGAAGCCGCTTTTGTGATTCAGCGGGGCGAAGTGGTCACGCTGCTCGGCTGGCTTCAGGCGCTACCGGACGATCTGGTGCGGACGCGGCCCGGCCTCAGTTCATGGA
>JBBSAN010000155.1:0-11240 GCA_038252265.1 Chloroflexia bacterium | reverse complement strand
CGGCGGGGCGGCAGACGATAGCCCACGGCGCGTGCCGTGGGGACCAGCCACCCCCCACCCCCAGCCCCGGAGGGGCGGCTGACCGTAGCCCACGGCGCGAGCCGTGGGGGCCAGCCAACGAGTAAGCCCCGGAGGGGCGACAGAGAACCCGCCAGCGCCCATCTGTCGCCCCTCCGGGGCTAGAGTTCGGGACGGCTGATTCCCACAGTTGGCACTGTGGGCTACCATCTGCCGCCCCTCCGGGGCTGTATTAAGGTACGCGCATATGCACAAATGGGCGCGCTGTTACCGAATAGGAGCGCGTGCAAGATCTGCACCCTCGGCGTGGGGGGCAGCGGCGGATTCTGGTTCGCGCACGTCGGGGAGCGTGGTGCCGGTCAGGGCGGCCATCCCGGCGATGAACTTGCGGAGGAGGTGATCGAACGCGGCGATCTCGTCGGCGCTGAAGGTCTGGAGCATCCCACTGATGTCGGCGGCGCGAGCGGCGCGGGCCTCGACCATGCGCGCGCGCCCTGCGGCGGTCAGCACCACATGGACCACCCGGCGGTCATTCTCGTCGCGCACCCGTTCGACCAGGCAGGTTTTGATCAGCCGGTCCACCACCCCGGTCAGGGTCGCCAGATTCTGGTGAGTCAGGCGGCCCAGGTCGCTCATCGTGCTGCGCCCACCGGCGGCTTCCAACGCCTGCAACACCGATTGCTGGGGCAGGGTCAGCCCCAGGTGTTCGGCGGCGACGGTGCTCTGGCGGTGGCCGCGCCACATCAACACGCCCATTGTTTCGGCCACTTCGGCGATGCGGTCGGTTCGTCCGTTGTCATTGCTCATAAGGCTCGCTAATACCTCACGGGTGAGGCGGAATCCCGTCTTGACAGGCCGGGCAGGATGTTCTATAATACTTTGTAGCACAAAATACCTCTAATGCAAACTATTATAGCAGCTAACTAATAAGCCGTCAAGCGAGGAGACCCCACCCATGGCGTTATCAACAGAGACGTTGCCCCAGACCGATGCCGCGCCGGAGACTCCGGCCCTCGACCCGGCTCTCGATTTCTACGAATTCGATGCCTTATTGTCGCCGGAAGAGCGCGACGTGCGGGACCGGGTGCGCGCCTTTGTCGAGGCGGACGTGAAGCCGATCATTAACGGCTACTGGGAGCGGGCCGAGTTCCCGTTCGAGTTGATCCCCAAGCTGGCGGCGCTGAACATCTGCGGCGGGCCGATCAAGGGCTACGGCGCGCCGGGTCTGTCCAGCGTGGCGACCGGGCTGGCTGCGCTGGAAATGGCGCGGGGCGACGCCTCGGTCTGCACCTTCTTCGGCGTGACTAGCGGGCTGGCGATGTCCAGCATCTATTATTGCGGCTCGGAAGAACAGAAGCAGCGCTGGCTGCCCGGCCTGGCCCGGATGGACCTGATCGGCGCGTTCGGCCTGACCGAACCGGAGATCGGCTCGGACGCCTCACACCTGCTCACCACCGTCCAGCGCGTGGGCGACAGCTACGTCCTGAACGGGGCCAAGCGCTGGATCGGCAACGCCACCTTCGCCGACCTGACCATCATCTGGGCACGCGACGAGGAGACGGGGCAGGTCGGCGGCTACGTGGTCGAGAAAGATACGCCCGGCTTCACCGCCACCGCCATCGAAGGGAAGATCGCCAAGCGCGCCGTGATCAACGCCGACATCCGGCTGGAAGACTGCGCGGTCCCGGCGGCTAACCGCCTGCCACTGGCCCGCTCCTTCCGCGATACGGCCAACGTGCTCAAGAACACGCGCTACGGCGTGGCCTGGGAGGCCATCGGCCACGCGCAGGCGGCCTACGAGATCGCGCTGGCCTACAGCAAGACGCGCCAGCAGTTCGGCAAGCCCATCGCGGGCTACCAGATGATCCAGGAGAAGCTGGTCAAGATGCTGGCCGAGATCGTCGCTATGCAACTGACCACCTGGCGGCTGAGCAATCTGCGCGACCAGGGGCGCATGACCGAGGGCCAGGCCTCGTTGGCGAAGGCCAACAACGCGGCCAAAGCCCGGCAGATAGTAGCGCTGGGCCGCGAGATCCTGGGCGGCAACGGCATCCTGCTGGAGAACCACCTCGCCCGGCATTTCGTGGATATGGAAGCGGTCTATACCTATGAGGGGACGAACGAAATCAACACCCTAGTGGTCGGACGCGAGATCACCGGCGTGGCTGCGTTCGTGTAGCGTGCAAAGGAGCACCGTCTGATGAGCATCGCAATTAATCGCGTGGCCGTGCTCGGCGCGGGCACGATGGGCGGGGGCATCGCCGCCTTGCTGGCGAGCCTGGGCATCCCGGTCACCCTGCTGGATATGCCGGGCGACCTTACCGCCGACGATACGGCGAAGGGGCGCACCGCCGACTCCCGCGCCGTGCGGAATCGTACTGTCGAGAGCCTGTGGGACCGCCAGTTGAAGACCAAACCCGCCGCACTCTACACCCCCGGCGCGGCCCGGCTGGTCACGCTGGGCAACTTCACCGACGACTTCGACAAGGTCGGTGAGGCCGACTGGATCGTCGAGGTCATCGTCGAGCAGTTGGAGCCGAAGCGGGCGCTGATGGAGCGGATCGACAGGGTGCGCAAGCCGAGCGCCGTTGTCTCCAGCAACACGTCGGGCATCCCGATTGCCGCCATCGCCGAGGGCCGCAGCGACGCATTCCGCCGCCATTTCCTGGGCACCCACTTTTTCAATCCGCCACGCTACCTCAAGCTGCTGGAACTGATCCCGACCGACGAGACCGACCCGGCCCTCGTCGCCGCCTTCCGCGAATGGGGCACGCGCACGCTGGGCAAAGGCGTGGTCATCGCCAAAGACCGGCCCAACTTCATCGCCAACCGGATCGGCACCTTTGCCGGGCAGGTGCGGATGCTCTATGCCCTGGAACACGGCTACTCGGTCGAAGAGGTGGACACGCTCAGCGGCCCGTTGATCGGCAACCCCAAGACGGCGACCTTCCGCCTGGCCGACCTGGTCGGCATTGATGTGCTGGCCCATGTGACCCGCAACCTGTACGACGCCGTGCCGGAGGACGAGAGCCGCGAGACGTTCCGCCTGCCCCCGGTGATCACCACCCTGGTGGAGCAGAAGGCGCTAGGCAACAAGAGCGGGGCGGGCTTCTACAAGCGGGTCAAGACGGCGAGCGGCAGCGATTTCTATCCGCTGAACGTCCAGACCGGCGAATATGAAGCGCCGGTCAAGCCGCGCTTCGACCTCTACGGCAAGGTCAAGGGCATCGAGCCGACCGGGGCGCGGCTGAAGGCGATCTTCGCCGGGGGCGCGGGCGACCGGGGCGGCGACTACATCATCAACACCACCCTGCCGACGCTGGCCTATGCCGCCCGCCGGGTGCCCGAAGTGGCCGACTCGCTCCAGGAGATCGACAATGCGTTGCGCTGGGGCTTCAACGCCGAACTGGGGCCGTTCGAGATCTGGGACGCGCTGGGCGTGCGGGAGACCGCCGACCGGATGCGCGCCGCCGGGATCACCGTGGCCCCCTGGGTGGACGCGATGCTCCAGGCGGGCATCCCTACCTTCTACCGGCGCGAGGACGGGCGGGTCACCGGGGTGTATAGCCCGGCGGAGGGCGTATATGTGCCCGTGGAGCGTCCCGCCGGTGCCATCATGCTGGCGGAACTGCACGGCACCGCTCACGAACTAGAGCAGAATCTCTCCGCCAGCATCCTCGATCTGGGCGATGGCGTGCTCTGTCTAGAGTTCCACGCTAAAGCCAACTCGCTCGATCCGCAGATCATCGAGATGGGCCACAAGGCGTTACGCCTGCTGGAAGGTAACGCATGGCAGGCGCTGGTGGTCGGCAACCAGGGGGCCGACTTCTCGGTCGGGGCCAACCTCGGGCTGTTCATCGGCGCGATGCAGCTGGGCCAACCGGGGCTGATCGACAGCGCGACCCGCTCTTTGCAAGACCTGCTGATGGCCTTCCGCTTCTCGCGCAAGCCGGTGGTGACCGCCCCGTTCGGGCGGGTGCTGGGCGGCGGCACGGAGGTGGCCCTGGCCGGGGCGCGGGCGGTGATCGCCGCCGAAACCTATATGGGGCTGGTGGAACTGGGCGTGGGCCTGATCCCGGCGGGCGGCGGCTGCAAAGAACTGCTGCGCCGCAACCTCTCGCCACACATCGTCACCGGGGCCGACCCCCTGCCCTATTTGCAGAAGGTGTTCGAGACCATCGGCCTGGCGAAGGTGAGCGAGAGCGGCGTGGGCACGCGCACCCTCGGCTTCTTCGGCGAGTCCGACCCCATCGTGCCCAACAACGACCTGTTGATCGGCACGGCCAAGCGCGAGGCGCTCGATCTGGTGGCGCGGGGTTACACGCCGCCCGACCGCAACGCGACTTCGATCTACGCCGTGGGGAGCAAAGGCAAGGCCGCGCTCCTGGCCGGGATCGCCCAGATGCGCTGGGGTCGCTATATTTCGGACTACGATGCCAAACTCGCCCGCACGCTGGCGCATGTGCTGAGCGGGGGCGATCTGTCCACGCCGCAGTGGGTGACGGAGCAATACATCCTCGACCTGGAACGGGCCGCTTTCATGGAACTGATCGCCGAACCGCTGACCCAGGCCCGGATCGCCCACACCCTCCAAACCGGCAAGCCCCTGCGTAACTGAGCACCGGGGCAACGTCACTTGTGCGTATAACGGCTGGTCACCGACAACCGATCACCGATCACCGACCACTGATCACCGACCACTGGTCACTGATCACTGATCACTGAAAGGAACAGAGAACATGCGGGAAGCTGTGATTGTGAGCGGCGCGCGCACCGCCGTGGGACGTGCGCACAAGGGGAGCCTGCGGACCGTGCGGCCCGATGACATGGCGGCAGCCGCGATCCAGGCGGCGATCGAGCGCGCGCCGGGACTGGATCCGGCCATGATCGAGGATGTGATCCTGGGCTGCGCGCTGCCGGAGGCCGAGCAAGGGCTGAATGTGGCTCGTGTGGCGGCGACACGGGCGGGCCTGCCCCACACCGTGCCCGGGCAGACGGTCAACCGCTTCTGCTCGTCGGGCTTGCAGACCATCGCCCTGGCCGCCCAGCAGATCATGTCGGGCATGGGTGAGGTGATCGTCGCCGGGGGCACCGAGAGCATGAGCATGGTGCCGATGGTCGGCAACGTCTTCGCCCCCAACCCGGTGCTGGCCGATCTCCATCCCGAACTCTACATGGGCATGGGCCTGACGGCGGAGAACGTGGCCCAGCAATACGGCATCAGCCGCGAGGCGCAGGACGAGTTCGCCATGCGTTCGCACCAGAACGCGGCTGCCGCCATCCGCGACGGCAAGTTCCGTGACGAGATCGTGCCGCTGGACGTGACCGTGACCCAGGTGGGAGCGAGTGGCGGGCCGGAGAGCCGCTCCTTCCGCTTCGACACCGACGAGGGGGTACGGGCCGATACCTCGCTGGCGGCGCTGGCCGGGCTGAAGCCGGTCTTCGCGATGGGCGGGTCGGTCACGGCGGGCAACTCGTCGCAAACCAGCGACGGGGCCGCCGCCGTGGTCGTCATGGACCGGGAACGGGCCGAGGCGCTGGGTATCCAGCCGCTGGCGCGCTTTGTCAGCTTCGCCGTGGCCGGGGTGCCGCCCGAGATCATGGGCATCGGCCCGGTGGCGGCCATCCCGAAGGCGTTGAAGCTGGCCGGGCTGACCCTGGCCGACATCGACGTGATCGAGTTGAACGAGGCGTTCGCGGCCCAGGCGCTGGCGGTGATCCAGGAGTTGGGCATTGATATCGAGAAGCTGAACGTCAACGGCGGGGCCATCGCCCTCGGCCACCCGCTGGGTTGCTCCGGGGCCAAGCTGACCGTCAGCCTGCTCCACGAGATGCAGCGGCGTGGGGCGCGCTACGGCCTGGTGACGATGTGCGTGGGCGGTGGCATGGGCGCGGCGGGCATTCTCGAAAACCTGCGCCGCTGACATTAGCGCCGGGATCTCAACGATACAACCGCCAGGGGAGCACGGCTGTCGCAAAACCCAACCCTGTCATCCTGAGCGCAGCGAAGGATCTTGTCGGGGCTGCCCGGTCGCCAGGGGTGATCGGGATCGTGGCCTCAGCACTACGGACCGCCAAGAAGATCCTTCGCTGCGCTCAGGATGACAGCTTGGGGGCGGCCAGTATCGTCTGGATTTACTTGCATTTGCAACAGCTATGAGGTGGGGAGGGGTTGCCCCGCAAGGCGGTCCCTCCCTTTGCTTTAGCTCACACCAGGGCCGGTTCGGGCTGGGCAGCGGGGTCAGGGGCATCCCACTCGCCGTGCCAGAGCCGTTGCATTTCGGGCGAGTGGGCCAGCAGCGTCTCCAGCGTACCTTCGGCGGCCACCCCGCCCTCCTGTAGCAGGATGATATGGTCGGCGCGGCGCAGGGCGGCCCGGCGGTGTGACACGGCCAGGCAGGTAATATCGGAGCGGGCGAACAGTCGCTCCCACAGGAGGCGTTCGGTTTCCACATCAAGCGCGCTGGACAGGTCGTCCACGACCAGCAGTTCGGGGGCGCGCACGAACATCCGCGCCGCCGCCGTACGCTGCACCTGCCCGCCCGACAGCTTCACCCCGCGCGGCCCGACGCGGGTCACCAGCCCGTCTTCTAGCACCCCCAGATCGCGTTCCAGCACCGCCGCCATGATCCCGCCCGGCAGGTCCACCGCGCCCTCCGGCAGGCCGAGCAGAATATTGTCCTTGAGCGTGTCGCTGAACAGGCGCGGCACCTGCGGGGTGTAGGCGCTGCGCGGGGGGACAAAGAAGGTCGCCGGGTCGGCCACGGCCACGCCGTTCCAGGTGATCAGGCCGCCCTCGCGCGGCAGCAACCCCAACAGCACGCGCAGCAGCGTCGTCTTGCCCGACCCGATCCGCCCGGTGATCACGGTGAAGGTGCCGCGCTCCAGGCGCAGGTGGATATCGGTGATGCCGCGCCGGGTGCCGGGATAGTGGTAGGTCAGCCGGGTCGCTTCGAGCGTGTCCAGGCGGTCAACAGCCAGGCGCGGCGGGGACGGCATTTCCAGCGGCGTGCCGGGGTTGATCGGGCTGTGCTTGACCAACTCCTCCGGGTCTGGCCCCTGAATCAGCGCCAGCAACCGATCCAGCGACACCCCGGTCTGGCGGTACTGGGCCAGGAAGTGCCCGAACATGCTCGTCACCTGGGTCAGCCAGCCCATGTAGGAGACGAACAGGGCGAAGTCGCCCACCGAAAAGCTGCCGGTGCGCATCGACTCGGCGGCCATCACCAGCAGCAGCCCCGTGCCCAGGCTGGCCGCGTTGGTCGAGACCGATCGGATCAACTCGGTCAGCAGCAAGTCGTTGAGGTTGGCCCGGCGGCGGGCCTCATTCAGCCCCTCAAAATAGCGCACCACCCGGTCTTCGGCGTTCGCCGTCTGCACCGCCTGGACCGCGCCAAACACCTCGCCCAGCAAGCCGGTCACTTCGCCAATCGACTCCTGGTTCGCCCGGCGGTAGCGTTCGATCCGCTTGCTCATGCGGTTCACCACCGTCAACACCCCGACCAGGGGCACGAAGACGAGCAGCGTGATCCAGGGGTTGATCTGGATCAGCACGACCAGGGCGATGGCGGTCACCACGGCCTGGCCCACCGGGTCGAGGATCCAGGTCAGGAAGCCGGTGATCGCGGTGACGTCGTCGCGCAGGCGGCTGATCGCTTCGCCCGCCGAGGCCGGGAGCGCCTGGGCGCCGGGGTGGCGCAAGATCCGCTCGAACAGGTTTTGCCGCAAGAGGGCGGCGACGATCTGCTGGACGCTGGTTTCCGCCGCCACCGTCGGGATCACGCTGAGCACCCGCACCAGGGCCACGCCGACCAGCAGCGCCAGCAGGGTCCACAGGTTCCAGCCTGCCGGTGCCCCGGCGGCCAACTGGTCGAGGAGGGCGCGCACGATCAGGCCCGGCACCAGCGGGAAGATATAGAAGACCCCGCTGGCGAGTAGCCCGCTCAACAGGTACAGCCCGAACCGGTAGCGAGCCATCCGCCACAGATACCACCAGTGCCCTCGCTTCATACCAGCACCTCCTCCAACCCGGTCTGGAGCAGATGGGCGAACCGCGAGCCGGGATCACGGGCCAGCGCCGCCCGTGGGCCATATTCGACCACCCGCCCGTTTTCCAGGATCAGGATGTCGTCGGCCCGGTCCACTGTCTGGAGCCGGTGGGCGATGATGATGCCGGTGCGCCCCTGGAGCAGCCGGTCCACCGCGTGCTCCACCTGGGCCTCGGTCGAGGGGTCGAGCCGCGACGAGGCTTCATCGAGGATAACCAGGCCGGGATCTTTGAGGAAGACGCGGGCGAAGGCGACCAGTTGCGCCTGCCCGGCAGACAGCCCGCTCCCGCCGGGGGCCAGCTTGGTGTCCAGCCCGTGGGGCAGCGCGTGGAACCAGCCGCCCAGCCCCAGGTCCTCCAGCACGGTGATGATCCCGCAGTCGGGGATGGCGGGATCAAAGAGGGTCAGGTTGTCGCGCACCGAGGCGTGGAAGAGGTTGATCTCCTGGGTGACGATGCCGATCCGGGCGCGCAGCGAGTCGGGGGTGCCGCCCAGTTGCGCCTGGCGCAGGTCCACATCCCCCAGCCGGATGCTGCCCGCGTCGGGGTCGTAGAGCCGGAAGAGGAGCCGGGTCAGCGTGGTCTTGCCGCTGCCGGTGCGCCCCAGCACGCCCAGCACCCGCCCCG
This sequence comes from Chloroflexia bacterium, assembly GCA_038252265.1. Taxonomy (GTDB): domain Bacteria; phylum Chloroflexota; class Chloroflexia; order QHBQ01; family JAICKM01; genus JBBSAN01. The sequence continues at coordinate 2,548 of JBBSAN010000155.1, read as the reverse complement.
GCGCGACCGTCAAGGACAGGTCGCGGATCACCGGTTCTGCCGCAGCATAGCCGAAAGTGACCTCCGCGAAGGTAACCGGCAGCGCGCCAGGGGGGATCGGCTGCGGGCTGCCCGACAGGGGCGCGTCGGGGATGGCGCTGCGCAAGGCCAGCAGATCGCTGACCCGGCCCATGCTGGCGGTGGACTGTTGCAGATCTTGCATCTGGCGGGTAATCTGATCGATGGGACGGCGCAGCAGTTCGGTGTAGCTGAAGATCAGGTAGACCGTGCCCAGGCTGATCGTCCCGGTGGTGTAGAGATAACCGCCCAGGCCCAGCGCCAGCGCCGCCCCGACCAGCAGGAAGAAGACGGTGGTATTGCCGGTGGCCGAGCCGATGATCGCGGCCATGCGCTGTTTCCGCAACACGATGCGCGACTGCTCCTGCAAGCGGCGCAGGGCATAGGCCGTGGCCCCGCTGGAGCGCAGATCTTCGGTCCCGGCCAGCCGCTCCTCCAGAAAGCCGAACAACTCGGCGTGGGCCTGCCGCGCCGCCGCCCAGTGCGGCACCCCCACGCTCCGCAGCGCGTTGACCGTCACCAGCGCCAGCACCGTGAACGCCAGGACCGCCAGTCCCACCCGCCAATCAATGCCGAACAGCAAGGCCAGCACGCCGACCAGCAGCAACCCGTTGCCCAGCAAGGCGATCACGAACCGCGAAAAGAAGTTGCCCAGCGTAGTCACGTCGCCGTCTACCCGCTCGATCAGTTCCCCCGGCGTGTGGGCGTTGTGGAACCCCGGATCGAGGTGCAAGAGGTGGCGGGTCAGGTCGGCGCGCAGGCGGTTGGTGGCGGTCAGCCCCACGTTTTGCGCCACGTAGGTTTCCGCCACCGAAACAAACTGGGTGGCGAAGGCCACGCCGAGAAATACCGCTGCCAGGGTGAGCAGGGTGTCTAGCGGGGCCTGCGCCTGGGCCGCATCAATAAAGGCGCGCAGCAAGAGTGGGTTGCCCAGATCGACGGCCAGGCTCGCCAGCAGCAAGACGCTCAGCATGGCGACCCGCCGCCGCTGGGGCCAGAAGTAGAGCAGCAGCAGGCTCCGGTAGCGGGCCAGGGGTCGCGCCGGGATCGCCGCGTCGGAGACCAGAGATGAGGCGGTAGACATTCTCTCAGTATAGCACAGGGGCCGCGCCGGACGCTCCATCGGCAGACGGATCAGCAGGGTGCGCCAGGTGTATTTCTGGTCAGGACGCGGGCCGGTCCCCCGGCGGCATGGCCTGATCGGCGGCAGCCTGCACTGTGGCCCAGGCGTGCTGGACGGCAGGGCCAAGCTGCTGCGCCCAACTGTCGATGTATTCCCCGGCGATGAGGGGCTGGGGCCGGGCGCGGTCGGTGAGCAGCAGGTTGAGGCAGTCACGGAACTGCCGTTCGCTCTCGCCCGCCACGTACCAGCGCAGCTTTTGCACCAGCAAATCGTCAGGGGCGTAGACGGCGGCCAGTTGCCCCTCCAGGATCTCCACCACCCGCCGCCGCCCCAGCGCCGCCTGCTGGGCCAGGTCGCCGGGCCGCAGGGGAAAAAGGTCCACCTTCAGGCCGGTGTCCATATCGGTGAAGGAGTACATCCCCAGGCTGGGCCGCCCCCGCTGCCCGAAGGCGACACGCAGAGCGGCGAGGTCCAGCGTGTAGCGGTCGGGCGGGAACTCGGCCCCGAAGGCCGCGATCTGCCCCGCCGGAAGGTCCACCACCAGATCGAGGTCGTGGGTCATGCGCGGCACCGCCCACACCGCCAGCGCCATGCTGCCGCCGATCATGTACGGCACCTGTAAGCGGTCCAGCACCCCCACCACGGTGCGGATCAGCGCCCCTTCGTCACTCACCGGGGACCGCCTCCTGCAAGAGAGCCAGGTGTTGCTGGCGCATCTGGCGGATGGCAGCAGGGGGGGCAGTCGGGTGTTCCTGGCGCAGCCGCGCTTCCAGCCGCCGGACCTGTTCCCCCCGCATCTGGAGCATCTGGGCGACCTTGCGGGCCGGAGCCATCCGGGCGTAGACCGCCACCTGCGCCCCGTCGCCGGGCTGCCAACCGATGCGCCGCAGGAGGCGTGCAGCATCCCCCGCCGCCTGTTGCGCCGCCGTGGGCACATAGTAGCCGGGCTGTGGGGCGGCGCGGGTATAACGGATCGGCAGCCCCGCCCGCTTAAGCACCTGAATATCCCCCCACACGATATGTTCCGGGCGCGTGCCGTAGCAGCCCGGCCCCACCGCTGCCCTCACCCGAGCGATCAGGGCGGCTCGATCCAGCGGCCCCCCCGCCGCCGCCAGCACTGTCGCCGTGGCGAATTGCCGCTGCCCCGCCTGCGTCTGCTGCACCAGATACCGGGCCACTTGCGATAAGTCGGTCATGCTTCCATTATACCGAAGTAAACTAAGTTTTACAAGTGAGTTTACTGAGGCGCATACCTTGCCACGTAGAACCTTGCCACGTGGATAAGGACCACCTTCCCACCCTGTCATCCTGAGCGCAGCGAAGGATCTTGTCGGGGCTGCCGAGGTACTCAGGGAAGCGTGAGATCGT
>JBBSAN010000154.1:0-11247 GCA_038252265.1 Chloroflexia bacterium | reverse complement strand
TTTGGATTTTGGATTTTGGAAGGACGGTATCAGGTTGGGGGGTGGGTGGCGTCATGAGGGGCCTCTACTTGATCTCGAATTGGCTGCGGACGAGGCAGTGGTCGCTGCCGCGGAAGGTGCAGTCGGTCGTCATGCTCAGGGGCGTGATATTAGGACTCGCCATCAGGTAGTCAATACGGAGCAGGGGAATCCCCAGCCCGACCAGCCGCAGCGGACTCCAGGTGCTGCCGTTGCCGCTGCCGACCGTTCGGTAGGTGTCCTGTAGCCCGGAGACAAGGTCGCCATAGGCCGCTTCGCGTTCGGTGGTGTTGAAGTCACCGACGAACAGCAGCGGCTCCCCGGCTTGCAAGAACCCGTCCACCGCCTGGCGGATTGTGACGATCTGCTCGTCGCGATCCGCCGTCTGGTAGCACAACGGGTTTCCGCGCAGACAAGCGCGGGGCGCGTTATCGGGCGACTGCGGGTGCGCGCCCATAAAGACCATCGTCTGCCCGTTCCCCAGGTCGAGCCGCGCCCAACACATCGGCAGTACCATGTCGTTGTGGCGATTCATCACGAACGCGTTGTGGTCGAGGATCGGGTAGGAACTGAGCAGGGCGATGCCGGGCGCACAGGCATCAGGATAGGTCAACTGATAGGGATACTGCTGGCGCAATACCTCGTCGTCCGCGATCCACCTGCCGGTGACTTCGTGCAACGCTACTACATCCGCCGGTTTGCTGTGCAAGTATTCCTGCACGTCCGCGCTCTGCCCGTTCCAGAAGTAAACATTCCAGCTCATCGCCGTGATCGAGAGCGCGGCGGGGTCGGCGGCTGGCGCAGCGAGGGTGAAGTGGGGCATGAAGCGCAAGCCATAGACCACGGCGCAGAGGAGCAGCAACCCCAGCAACACGCCTGCCCCGCGCAAGAAGAGGACCGGCAGCAGCACCAGCAGCGGCAAAAAGAGATAGGGCGCGAGTACCTGGCTCAGCGCCAGTGGTCCAAGCCGTTGCGGAGCCAGCCATTGGACGGCGGACAGCCCCAGCAGGGCCAGCGGATAGAGGCTGAGCAGGGCGATGATGATCCGGCGGCCCCAGCCCACGCGGGGTCGCACCCCGGCCTGCGGACCGGGGGTGATAATTCGCTCGGTTTTCAGTGAGGGGGGTGCGCGCATGAATTCCTCAACGCCGCCGGAAGGCCAGCGCCGCGCCGATGCCCAGCGCCAGCGCGGTCAGCGCCGTGGCAACATAGCCGGGCAGGACGTTGTTCTGCGGCAGCACGGGGCGGCTAGGGAGATTATAAACCTCCGGCTTGTCGAGTAACAAGAAGAAGGCGCCCAACGGGCCGATGTTGCCGGTGCTGCCGGGGTCGCCTTCGTACGCGCCGTAGAGATAGGCGCTATCCACCCCCCGCGCGTGAAGGTCCGACACCCGGCGGGTGGCTCGCGCCCGCAGTTCGTCCAGGTCGCCAAACTGGATCGAGTCGGTGGGGCACGCTTTGGCGCAGGCGGGTTCGATGCCGTCCACCAACCGGTCGTAGCAGAGAGTGCATTTGTGGGCCAGGGTGCCGGTAGACTGGTTGATCGTGTCGAGCTTGGGCAGGCTGCGGACGAGGCCGCCCTCGGTCAGTTGCCACTGCGGCTGGGGGCCGTCGGCGGTGGGCAGTTGGGCCAGTTCGACCACGCCGAAGGGGCAGGCGGGCACGCAGTAGCCGCAACCGTTGCAGATGTCGTCCTGAATGACCACGGTGTTAAACTCGGAGCGGATGATCGCCCCGGTGGGGCAGGCTTCCAGGCAGCCCGCGTGGGTGCAGTGCTTGCACACATCGGACGACATCAGCCAGTCGAGTTGCGCCCCGGCGTGGCCCGCGCCCGGCTTTTCGATAAAAGCGACGTGCCGCCAGGTGGTGCCCGATAGCTGCTGGGTGTTGTCGTAGCTGAAGGCGGTATACTCGTAGCCGTCGCTGGGCAGGCCGTTCCACTGCTTACAGGCCACCTCGCACGCTTTGCAGCCGATGCAGAGCGACGTATCGGTGAAGAAGCCTTTGGTCTGGGTTGTATGGCTGACATCCCGCTTTTTCAGGCTGCTGACCGGGATGAAGGTGCTCTGGTTGACCGGCCCGGCGCTGCCGGGGGCACCGGGCGGGGTGGGATGGGTGGTGGGGGTGGAGACGGGAGGGGTGCTGCTCATGGGGTGAGCCGTCCTTTCCGCAGGTTGCACATGAACGCCTTGCTCTCGTGGATGCTGACGTTGGGGTCGCCCACCAGCGCGGTCAGGTTGTTGGCGACGCCCCCGGTAGCGAGCCCCTGCCAGCCGAAATGCCAGGGCATCCCCACCTGGTGGACCAGGCGGCGGCGCACCCGCACCGGCTGCATCCGCGCCGTCACCATCGCCCGCGCCTCGGCCTCGCCGCGCGGCGTGCTGACCACCACCCAATCGCCGTTAGCGATCGCCAGTTCTTCGGCCAGGGCCGGACCCAGTTCCACGAACGCCTCGGGCTGCAACTCGGCCAGCCAGGGCAACCAGCGGCTCATCCCGCCCGCCGTGTGGTGTTCGGTCAGGCGGTAGGTGGTGATGACGTAGGGATATTGCGGGTCGCCCAGGGCGATCCGTTTGTTGTCGCGCCGCCGCCAGCGCTTCATGGTCGGATTGCTCTGCTGGTGATAGAGCGCGTTGGCGACCGGGCCTTCCTCCGGCTCATAATGCGTGGGGAGAGGGCCGTCTTTCAGGCCGGTGGGCACGAACAGCCAGCCCTTGCCGTCGGCCAGCATGATGAACGGGTCGCTGCCGGAATGGGCGTCCATGCCCAGGCCGTCGGGGTCGGCGGGGGTGTCGGGCGCTTTGTCGCGGGGGAAGTCGGGCACATCGTGGCCGGTCCCTTCGTGCTTCTCGGCGTCCCACCAGATGTACTTTTTGCGTTCGGACCAGGGGCGGCCCGCTGGATCGGCACTGGCCCGGTTGTAGAGGATGCGCCGGTTGGCGGGCCAGGCGAAGCCCCAGCCCAGGCTGACCCAATCGTCGGCCTGGCGGTCGCGCGCCCGGTTGTGGCCTTCTTCGGGGTAGATCCCGCTGTAGATCCAGCAGCCACAGGCCGTGCTGCCGTCGTCTTTTAATTCGGTGAAGTCTTTGACCAGCTTGCGGTCGGCTACGGTCCAGCCGTTGATCTCTTTCACGATTTCGTCAATCACCGGGTCCGCAGTGGCTCCCTGCGTGGGGTAGTCCCAGGTCAGCGCCTGGAGCGCCCGGTCGCGGGGGTCGGTGCTGGCGGCGTACAGCGCCTTCAGGCGGCGACCCAGGTGGTAGATGAACCAGGCTTCGGAGCGGCAATCGCCCGGCGACTCCACTGCTTTGTCGTGGAACTGGACCAGGCGCATCGTGTTGGTGTAGGAGCCGTCTTTTTCGGGGGCCATCGCGGCGGGCATGAGGAAGATTTCGGTGCCGATATCGGCAGCGCGGGTTTGCCCGTTCTCGATCTCTGGCCCGTTGCGCCAGAAGGCGGCGCTTTCGACCTCGTAGAAGTCGCGCACGACCAGCCAATCGAGCTTGCCCAGCCCCTCGCGGACCATCACCGCGTCCTGCCCACCGACGGCAGGGTTCTGGCCCAGGCAAAACAGGCCCTTGATCGCCCCATCGCGGATCGCCACGGTCATCGGCAGGAGCGAGTAGTCGTCGGAGATCTTGGGCAGCACATCGTAGAGATAGTCGTTTTCCTTCGTCGCTGCCTCGCCATACCACGCTTTGAGCAGGCTGACGATGTATTTGGGCAGGTTGTGCCACCAGCCGGTGTCCAGCGTCTGTAGCTGTACATAATCTTGAAAGGTAAAATGCTCTTGCTCGATGGATGGCTGGGCCAGGTAGCCGGGCAGCAAGTTGTAGAGCGTGGGGATGTCGGTGGACCCCTGGATGGTGGCGTGGCCGCGCAGGGCCAGGATGCCGCCGCCGGGCCGTCCGATGTTGCCCAGCAGTAGTTGCAGCAGGGCAGTGCAACCGATGATCTGCACGCCGGTGGTGTGCTGCGTCCAGCCCACGGCGTAGCAGAAGGCGGTCGTCCGCTCGCGCCCCGAATTAGCCGTGACCGCCTCGGCCACCGTCAGGAAGCTTTCGACGGTGCAGCCGCAGATCTCGGCCACCATCTCCGGCGTATAGCGGGCGAAGTGGCGCTTGACGATCTGGAAGACGCAGTGCGGGTCCTGAAGGGTCGGGTCGGTGCGCGGGCGGCGCGGGGTTTGCGCGCCCTGCGGGCCTTCGCCCTGCTCCGGAGCACCTTCGCTGTGGCTCTTGCCGCCGCTGCCGCCATCTTGCTCTTCAGGGTCGTCCGATTGGTAGTGCCAGGTTTCGCTCTGGTACTTGCGCTTCTCCGGGTCGAAGCCGGAGAAAAGGCCGTCGAGATCTTCGGTGTCCTGATATTGCGGGTTGATCAGGTTCGCAGCATTGGTGTAGGCGGCCACGTACTCTTTGAAATAGCGCTCGTGCTGGATCGTGTAGTTGACCAGGCCACCGAGGAAGGCGATATCGGTGCCGGGGCGAATGGCGACATGCGTGTCGGCCAGGGCCGAGGTGCGGCTGAACCGGGGGTCAATATGGATCAGCCGCGCCCCGCGCTCCCGCGCCTTGAGGGCAAAGCGGAAGGCCACGGGATGGCTCTCGGCCATGTTCGACCCCATGATGACGACGCAGTCGCTGTTGGCGATGTCTTGCTCGAAGGTGGTCGCGCCGCCGCGACCGAGGCGGGTGCCCAGACCGGGCACGGTGGAACTGTGTCAAACACGGGCCTGGTTTTCGATCCAGACCATGCCCAATCCGCCACCGAACAGTTTCTTGATCAGGTAATTTTCTTCGTTGTCGAGCGTGGCCCCGCCCAGGTGGGCAATCGCCCGCGTGCGGTTGATCGGGTGCCCGGCCTCGTCGGTCGCTTCCCAGTTCGCGTCACGGGTCTCTTTCACCCGCTGGGCGATGCGGTCCATCGCCCAATCGAGCGGGCGTTCTTCCCAATGGTCGCTATAGGGGGCGCGGTATTTCACCGTCAGCAGCCGATGGGGGTTCGCCCCTAGCTGGAAGGTGGCCGCGCCTTTGGGACAGAGCGTGCCCTGATTGATCGGGCTGGCATAATTGCCCTCGATGTCGATGATCTGGCCGTTACGGTGGTACACAAGTTGCGAGCAGCCCACGGCACAGTAGGGGCAGATGCTGCTGGTGACTTGCGCGCCTTCGATGCGGGGGCGCAGGGTCTCGGTACGGTGGCTGGTGGTGCGGTCGGGCACCAGGCCGACGTGGCGGGCCAGCTTGCCGACGAAGGCCAGCGGGAGACTGCGGGACTTCCCAGGGGATGCCATCGTTCATATCTCCAAATGGGTAGGATACGCCGGACAGGGTAGCCGCCCCCGTCCCAGTAGACAGACGCTATGCCGGATAGCAAGCGTCGTGCCGCGCCCGTGGTGTTCGCTGGCTGGCAGCCTGCCTACAGGTATGGTACAATAAAAAATGGGGTAGGGTGAACCCCTTTCCCGTAAATCCTAACCAAGGATAGATATTTAATGCTGCAAGGCGTGCTTGAGGCCCTGATCAAAATCATCATCCTCGATCTGGTATTGAGTGGTGATAACGCGATTGTCATCGGCATGGCCGTGCGTGCGCTGCCGTCCAAAGAGCGGCGGCGGGCCATTCTGCTGGGCGGGGCCGGTGCCCTCGTGCTGCGGATGGCCTTCACCGCGCTGGTGACGTTGCTGGTGCGGGTCGAACCGCCGTTCCTGCTGCTGGTCGGCGGGATCGTGCTGGTCTGGATCACCTACCGGCTGCTCACCCCGGAGAGCGAAGAGCACAGCGACACGATCAAGGCCGGGAACCGGGGTTTCTGGGCGGCGATGCAGACGATCATTATTGCCGACGTGACGATGAGCCTCGATAACGTGCTGGCCGTGGGCGTGGCCGCTGATGGCAACGTGCCGCTGGTGCTGATCGGGCTGATCCTGAGCATGGCGATCATTGTCGCCGGGGGGGCGCTGGTCGCCACGATCCTGGAGCGGCTGCCCTGGCTGAATTATGTTGGCGGGCTGATCTTGCTCGTGCTGTCGGGCGAGATGATCGCCAACGACCCGGTGATCAAGCCGCTGCTGGGCGAATGGCGCGAACCGGCGCAGTGGGTGATCAGCGCCATGCTGGGGGTGCTCCTGGTGGGGCTGCTCTACATGCGGCAACGGCGGCCCAGCCCCGCCGCCGATATGGTGCCCGCTGCGGATGCGGAACCGTCCGCGCCGAAGTAGCTGCCGGTTTACCCGCCCTGGAACACGGCCACGGCGGCCTGCCATTCGGCATCGCGTTCGCCGGGCACGAAGGGGCGGTAGAAGGCCCCCCGGTCGAGCAACCCCGTGTAGCGTGTCTTCAACGCTTGCGCCGCCTCGGCTAATGTGGCCCCCTCTACGGCGAACGCCGCCAGCATTTCGTCGTTGATCAACGCCCCCATCTCGGCCCACTGCCCGCGCAGGGCCATCGGCCCCAGCTGCTCCCCGATTGCGCCCCAGCCGTGCAGATCGAGCAGGGTGCGGTAGGTCGGGGTCGAAGCGTAGAAGGCGATCTGCTGGCGCACGGCGGCGCGCATTTGCGCCCGCTCCGCCTCGGTCGTGCCGGTGATGGCGAAGACGGTCGCGCTGATCTGGATGTCGGCGCGGCTGCGTCCGGCGCTTTCCAGCCCCTCGGTGATCCAGGGCAGGATCGCTTCTTGCAGGTAGCGGACGGTGTGGAACGGGTGGACCTGGAAGCCCTGGCACGTTTCGCCCGCCAGGCGGCATAACTGCTGGTTCACCCCGGCGATAAAGACCGGCACGGCGGGATGGGCGATCGGGCCGGGGTTGAAGAACGGGGTCATCAGGCTCAGGCGGTAGAACTCGCCGGTGTGGCGCAAGCGTTCGCCACTCTGCCAGCTCGTCCAGACAGCGCGCATCGCCGCGATGTAGTCGCGCAGGCGCGGGGCGGGCGCGGCCCACGGCATCCCGAAGCGGCGCTCGATATGGGCCTGCACCTGCGTGCCCAGCCCCAGCATGAAGCGGCCCTCGCTCAGGCGGGCCAGGTCCCAGGCAGTGTGGGCGGTGGTGGTGGGGCTGCGGGTGAAGGCCAGGGCGATAGCGGTGCCCAGGCCGATCCGCGTTGTCGCCGCCGCCGCCAGCACCAGCGGCAGGAACGGATCGTGATTGATCTCGCTGGTCCACAGCGCGTCGAAACCGATGGCTTCCGCCGCCTGTGCATCGTGAGCCACCCGGCCCAGGTCGTTGATATCCAGCCACCCGTCGAAATACATAGCGCAGCTCCTTTGCGGTATTACTCTTGCTCTTGATGTTGAGGATACGCCGATTGGGAGCAGGAGTCAAGCGTGGGGTGAGCCGATCTTCGTGTCCTTCGTGCCCTTCGTGGTGAAGCAACGCCCGACCCTATAAAGATCGCCCGGTGATGTAACCGCCCCCACTTGCGTTGCCACCGATATTCAGGTACGATCATTATACGAGCTACTATGGTAGCCGCCACCGGTGGGAGGAGTGAACGCGCAGTATGGCAATTCTGGATGACAGAGTTCGTGCTTTCTTAGACGCGCCCCGCTTTGCGGTGGTGGCGACGATCAACCCGGATGGGACGCCGCAGCAAACGGTCCTCTGGTACGAATTGCAGGGCGACGAGATCATGATGAACACCCGGCGCGGTCGGGTCAAGGATCTCAATCTGGTGCGCGATCCGCGCCTGTCGTTCTGCGTCGAAGATGACTATCACTATATCACGCTGACCGGCACTGCCACCTTGATCGAAGATCAGCCGGTGGCGCAGGCCGACATCCGTAGCCTGGCGATCCGTTACCACGGGCAGGAACAGGGCGACGCGCAATCGCGCAACATGTTCAGCAAACAAGAGCGGATCACGATCCGTATGCGTATTGATCATGTGGTCGTGGATCTGGACTAGCACCGAGTGCTGAGTGCTGAGTGCTGAGAATCACGCATCACGCACAACTCGCAACGCACAACTCGCTACTGACCACTAACCACTAACCACTAACCACTCGTCACTGACCACTCATTAGGAGACCTATGATAGTTGCATTAGCGGGCGGGGTAGGGGGGGCCAAGCTGGCGCAGGGCCTCTATCAGGTGCTGCCGCCCGACACCCTGGCGGTCATCGGCAACACCGGGGATGACCTGGAGATGTGGGGGCTGCATATCAGCCCCGACCTGGACACGGTGCTCTACACGTTGGCCGGGCGGGCTAACCCGGCCACCGGCTGGGGCGTGGTGGATGAAACGTGGAGCGCGGTGGAGATGATCGGAGCCTATGGCCGCGAAACGTGGTTTCGCCTGGGCGACCGCGATCTGGCGACCCATCTGGTTCGCACCGATTTGCTGCACCGGGGGCAAACCCTGACCGGTGTGATGGGCGATCTGGCGGCGGGGTTGGGAGTACACGCCCAGATCCTGCCGATGACCAATGACCGGGTGCGGACGATGGTGGACACCGATATCGGGCGGCTGCCGTTCCAGGTCTACTTTGTGCAGCGGCACCAGCAGGACACGGTGCTGGGCGGCTTCTTCGAGGGGGCTGACCTGGCGAATATCACCAATGAGATCACCCAGGCTATTGACCATGCCGACGCGATCATCCTCTGCCCATCGAACCCGATCGTCAGCATCGGCCCGATCCTGGCCGTGCCGCTGATGCGCGATTTGCTGGACGAATCGCCCGCGCCCAAGGTGGCGGTCAGCCCTATCGTCGGTGGTAAGGCGCTGAAGGGGCCAGCCGACCGGATGCTGGTCAGCCTGGGCCACGAATCGAGCGCGCTGGGGGTGGCCCGGCTGTATGAGGGGCTGGTCCAGGGTTTCGTCATTGACGACGTGGACGCCGACCTGCGCCCGGCCATCGAAGCCCTGGGGATGCGCGTGCTGGTCACCAATACGGTGATGCAGACGGAGGCCGACCGGGCACGGCTTGCCACCGAAGTGCTGCAATTCGCCCGCTCGCTCGAACAGGCGACGAGTCTTTCGCCGTGAAAGTCGTCGCGCTGGTGCCGGTCAAGGCGTTCGCCGCCGCCAAGACCCGGCTCAGCCCTGTGCTGGCGGCAGACCGCCGGGCCGATATCGCCGCCCGGCTGCTGGACCGTGTGCTGGACGCGATCCTGTCGTCCGATGCCGTGGACCTGTGCGCGGTGATCAGCCCGGACCCGGCGGTGCTGGACACGGCGGCGGCGGTCGGGGCGATCCCGTTGCGGCAGGGCAGTAGCGGCTTGAACCCCGGCCTGGAAGAGGGCCGCGCCTGGGCCGTGCGCCAGCGGGCCGATGCCTTGCTGGTGGTGCTGGGCGACCTGCCCCTGCTGACCCCCGCCGATGTGGCCGGGCTGGTGGCGCGGGCCACCCCGACCCCCGGTGTGGTGCTGGCCCCCGACCGGCACGGCACCGGTAGCAACGCCCTGCTGCTCTCGCCGCCCACAGCGATCCCGTTCCACTTCGGGGTGGACAGCGCCCCCGCGCATATGGCCGCCGCCGCCGAGCGCGGGCTGCCGCTCCAACAATACATCACCTCCGGCACAGAGTTTGACGTGGACACGCCCGCCGACCTCCAGACCTGGCTGGCGACCGGGGCACTGTCGCCCCTGAGAGGCATCCTATGAGTACGGCAGCCGAGCTGCGGATCTTTGGCCTGAGCGGGGTGCCCGATGTGCAGCCGGACATGGACCTGCCCACCCTGATTTTTGCCGCCGCCGAAACGAGCGGCTTCTCCTTTGCCCCCGGTGATATTCTGCTGGTCACCTCGAAGATCGTCAGCAAAGCCGAGGGCCTGCTGATCGATCTGGCGACGGTCGAGCCATCGGCGCTGGCCCAGGAGTACGCCCGCACCTGGGCCAAAGACCCGCGCCAGATCGAAGTCATCCTGCGCGAGAGCCGCCGCATTGTCCGCATGGACAAAGGGGTGCTGCTTTGCGAGACGCATCACGGTTTCGTCTGCGCCAACGCCGGGGTGGACGCCTCGAACGTGGCCGGGGCCGAGATGGTCTGCGTCCTGCCGCGCGACCCCGACGCCAGCGCCCGCCACATTGCCGCCGCCCTGGAAGCGCGCCTGGGCTTCGCCGTGCCGGTGGTGATCACCGACTCCTTTGGCCGCGCCTGGCGGATGGGCATCGTCAACATCGCCATCGGCGCGGCGGGCCTGGAGACGCTGATCGATTACCGGGGCCAGCACGATCCCTATGGCTACCTGATGAGTGCCAGCATCCTCGCCGTCGGCGACGAACTGGCGAGCGCCGGGGAACTGGTCATGGGCAAGGTCGATGCCCGCCCTCTGGCCGTGATCCGCGGCTACGCCTGGACGCCGAGCGACGCCGGGGCCTTCCCCCTGATCATGCCGCCGGAGCGCGATCTGTTCCGGTGAATCGGCATCCGCCCTGATTCTTGTGTGCTATAATGTCGATACTCCCCTGGTTTCACTTATCTTGTATAGAGAAGAGGTCGTCTTATGGAACGCAAGCTGATTGGCCGCTACATCGTTGCCGATCCCAAAATTTGCCACGGCAAACCGACCTTTCGTGGCACCCGAGTCATGGTCTGGCAAGTGTTGGAATTAGTGGCTGATGGCGTGGACTGGGACACAATCAGCACCACCTGGCCTGCGCCCATTCCCAAAGAGGCGATTGCAGAGGCCGTGAGCCTGGCAAGCCAAGTGTTTACTGAGCATGTTCATGATTATGAATGGGAACGTGCATCTGCATGAACGTGCTCGATGAGAATGTTCCCGTAGAGCAGCGAACAATTCTCCATACGTGGGGAATCGCCGTTCGCCAGATTGGCTACGATATTGGGCGGCTCAGTATGGCGGATGACGAAATCATTTCTTTGCTCCACCAACTGCGCCGCTCCACTTTCTTTACCCTCGATCTCGATTTTTACAAGCCCTATCTCTGTCATGCGCAGTATGGTCTCGTGTTTTTGGATGTTGCGCCCACCACAGTGGCTGATTATGCCCGGCGCTTACTCAAGCACAGTAACTTGAACACATTAGCCAAACGTATGGGCACAGTTACTCGCGTTACACCCGACGGCCTGACGATATGGCGGTTGCATAACGAAGCCGAGACGCGCCTGCTTTGGTCGGAGCGACCAAGCTAAGCTCGACTGCTCTCAAATACCAGTGTGTAGGCCCGGCCACAACACCAACGGCGGGTATTTGATCGCAGGTGGTGACCCCGCAGGGTCATGACGGGCTTTGTACAATGGTCCTGATGATATGGCCGTCCCCAGCGGAC
>JBBSAN010000153.1:0-11249 GCA_038252265.1 Chloroflexia bacterium | reverse complement strand
GCCTCGCGCACCTTCGGGTCATCAAACGGGGGCTGGGCGGTGTTGAACCCCAGGTAGGTGGTGGACAGTTCCGGCACCGTCACCAGTTCGGTCGAGAGCGGGTTGGTCGGGTCACCCACGCGGGCCAGGTCGTCCGACGCGATGCCGGTCACGTCCACCGCCCCCTGCTCATACTGGACCAGCCCGCCCGCCGCGTTCGCCCCCAGTTCCAACGTCACCTGGGCCAGCCGGGGTGCCCCGCCATAAAAGGCCGGGTTGGGCACCAGCGTCATGTGGTCGTGGGCCTGCCACTCGCGCAGGCGGAACGGCCCGGTGCCCACCGGGTGGCGGTACCACGCCGCCCCGCCCGTCTCCACGTTCTGCTGGTCCACCACGAAACCCGGTCCCGCCGTCAACTTGGCAAGAAAGGAGGCGCGAGGCGCGGTCAGCGTGATGCTGAGCGTCGAATTGTCCACCGCCTTGATCCCGCTCACCGTGGTCGCCTGCCCGGCCAGCTTCTCGCGTACCCCGGCGATGTCGGTCAGATAGAGCGCGGCAGGCAGGCTGCTGCCGTCGCCCGGCGCGGCCAGCGCCGGGTCCGTGGCCCGCTCCAGCGAGTAGACCACATCGGCGGTGGTCAGCACCCGCCCATCGGGCCAGCGCACATCCCCGCGCAGCATAAATGTGTAGGTCAACCCGTCCGCCGAGATCGACGGCAGCGCCGACGCCAGGTCGGGCACCACGTTCAGTTGATCGTCAAACCGCACCAGCCCGCTGAACAACTGGCGGAGGATGAACGCCGTGTCGCTGTCGCTCGCCAGCGCCGGGTCCAGCGTCACCGGATCGTCGGCTCCGGCGATCATGGTCAATTGCTGATCGCCGCTTTCCGGCGCGGGGGTATAGGTCGACCCGGCATCCGGGGTGGCGGTGACCCGGGAAGGGGCGGGTGTCAGGACAAGCGGTACGGTCGCCGGGGGCGGGGCCACGTCGGGCGTGCTGATCGGGCTGCTCACTGTGGGCACGCCTGGCGTGGCGGCGACGCCGCTATCGGGCAGGGGCCAGCACGCCGTGCTGCTCAGCACCAGGCCTGTCAGAAGGATCAACATGAGAATCGGCTGCGGCCCTCGCACCCGACACACGAATTTCAACATAAGCGTAAAGGGCGGGCTGATCGCCCGCCTCCGCATTGTACCAGAGGCCAGGCGTAAGGGTCAACCCCCGCCGCTTGCCAGCCTCCCGCCCGGCTGGTACAATGGCGGCGTGTGGACGAACAAAACAGGGCCCCGCCTGCTGTGGGTGGTGGGGAGCCTGGGTCTGGCCCTCGGCGGGCTGGCGTTGCTGGGCGCGCTGGGCGGGGCGCTGGGTGCCTTCCGCGACAACGCCGCCTTCTGGCTGCCCTACCCCTACCCCCGCCCCGGCTCTGAAGGGCTGATGCTCTACGAAACGCTGCTGATGCGCGGCGGCACCTCCCTCTACGGCCCGATCACCCCCGACCGCTTCATCTCCGGCCCCTACCCCCCCATCGACTACCTCCTGACCGGATGGCTCCTCCCCCCCGGCGCGGCCAGGTTCACCGAAGGCCGCACCCTCTCCCGCTGGGCTGCCCTCACGGTGGCCGCTGCGCTCGTCGTCTTAGTAGGGATGGGGGCTCGGGATTTTAGATTTTGGATTTTGAATTTTGGAACGAGTGTGACGGATAAGAATGTATCAGCCTCAAACACCCAATCCCTAATCCCTGGTCTGAATCCAAAATCCAAAATCCAAAATCTAAAATCTAAAATCCTCATCGTGGCGCTGGCCGGGCTGATCGGCGCGGGCCTGTGGCTGATCCAGCCGCCGGTGCTGATCTGGGCCACGCGCTTCCGAGCCGACATGCTGATGATGGCCTTCACCGCGCTGGGCCTCTTGGCGGTGGCGGCGGGCACCGTGCGCCGCCACCCGCGCCTGCCGCTCCACGCCCTGACCTGGCTGGCGATCCCCCTCTTCGTCCTGGCGATCTTCACCAAGCAGACCGCGCTCTGGGGACCATTGGCGGCGGGGCTGTTCCTGCTCCTGCGCGGCCCCCGCGCGGCGATCATCTGGGGGCTGGTCTTGCTCCTGGCCGTGGCGATCCCCTTCGCCCTGCTCGACACCACCACCGACCACGGCTTCTACCTCAAGATGGTCGTCTATCACCGCCTGCCCTACTCCCTGCCTACCCTGCGCCGCCTGGTTGATGCCTTCCTGGAGGATCACGCCCTCCTCTTCGTGGTCGCGGCAGGCTATGCCGGATGGCGGCTGCTCACCCGCCGCCCCGACCTGGCGACCTGCGCCCTCCTCGCCGCCCTGGCCGTCCTCCCCACCGCCGGGGTCGTCGGGGCCGACAGCAACCACCTCCTCTTCCTCGGCTTCGCCTGCGCCTGGTGCGCCGCCGCAGCGATTTTGGATTGTGGATTTCGGATTTTGGATCACGGGCGGGGAGTTAGTGAAGATGCAGCCCCTAAATCCGTTCCAAAATCTAAAATCCAAAATCTAAAATCCCTAACCCCTATCCTGGTTGCCCTCCTCGCTCTCCTGTTGCTTGGGGGATATGTCTCACAGGTCAGTACGCCTGCAGGGTGGTATGGCGAGGACTTGCGCCACCCCACCGCCGCCGAACAGGAACAGCGCCGCAAAATCATCGCCAATGTGCGCGACACTCCCGGTGCGGAGTTCTTTGCCGATGACCCCGGCATCCTGGCCCTGGCAGGCAAAGCCACTGCCTTTGACGATCCATTCACCATGACGGCCCTCGCCCCCGATGGCGGCTGGGACCAGAGCGCCTTCGTGCAACGCCTGCGCGAAGGCCGCTTCCCCCTGGTCATCCTCGCCGGAGACGCCTTCGACCCCACTCACCCCTTGCGGGCCGACATCCTCACCCCGCAGATGCTGGACGCGCTCAAAGCGGGCTACACCCTCCTCTTCCGCGATGTCTACTTCACCTATGCCCCCCGCCCAAAATCCTGATCGCGGCGCAGGGCAGATCGGTCTACTGGCCCTGCCGCCTGCCCGGTAGATCGGGTATAATTTCCACTGCATATATGTGTGTCCATCCTAAACCAGGGGAGTTGTCATGACCAGCGGCAAATACCAACGCAAGCCGCCCGTTGCCACCCCGCCGCCCCCCGCCGTACCACGGGGCCGCCGCCGCAACGAAGGCTATCGCTATTACCTCGAAGATCATCCGATCCTCGGCCCCGTCGTCACGCTGATCCTCGGCGGGCTGTGCCTCTACGGGAGCATCTTCACCAACACCCTGCAAACGTTCATAGCCGGGCCGAACGCCGACCAATCGTCGCTGGCGAACATCAACACCGCGCTCTCCTGGGGGGTCGCCTTCGTCATCGGGCTTATGGGCCTGGCCTTGATCTACTTGCTCTGGCACCTGGGCGAAGCGGGCGTCCGCCGCGCCCGCCGCCGTCCCCTCGTTTGCCCCCGGTGCGGCACCGTCGAGGTGCCCGCCACGCTCCGCTTCGCCCACCAACCGGTGAGCGGCACCTCCTGGGAAACCGTCGTCTGCCCGCAATGCGGGAACGAATGGCACAACCGGCTGTAAGCCAGCCCCGCCGAGAGGAGACATCATGGGAGCCACCGGCCCACGCGGACGCCAACCATACGGAATGCCGAGCGCAGCGAACCGCTACCCCCTGGGACGCCGCGCCAGCAAGGACCGGCCCAAAATCATCGTCCTGGCAATCGTGGTCGCCCTCGGCGGCCTGTGCCTCTACGCAACCATTGTGACCCACCTTGCCCAGGACATGCTCCTCGGACCCACCCCCAACCCTGATCAAATTGCGATATTTAACAGCGGGATGGGCCGCCTCCCGATTTGTGTCCTCCCGGCCACCCTCCTCGCGTTCCTGGCCCTGCTGCTCTATGGGGTAGAAGCGGTCGTCCAGCGCACCCGCCGCGCCCCGCCGCCAGCCTGCCCCCGCTGCGGGGCCGTCGAAAACGCTGCCGTGCGCTTCGCCCGCACCCCCATTCCCGGCACCGGCTGGGCCACCGCCACCTGCCCCCAGTGCCAGCACGAATGGCACAGTAAGATATGATCAGAAGTCAGCAGTCAGCTTTACCACTACATTTGCACTTTTTGATTAAACGTCATACGGAGGCCACATTTAGGGCCAATGCGGCAATCTGCCGCAAGATGTGGATAGGCTCCGCGAACGGCCAGGCACGAATTGTAAAAAGTGCAAATGTAGTGTTTACGGTTGCTGACTGCTGACTTCTGACTTCTAATTTCTTCAAGCCACCCAGAACCAGTTGGCGAAACGGATAAAGTAGAGGGCCAGCAGCAGCGTGCCGGTCAGGAGGATGCCATAGTGCAGCGGGCGGAAGCGCCCGGCCAGGGCGAGGACGAGGAAAGCGGGAAAGAGGACGATCACAAAACGCGAGAAGGAGAGCAACGGGTTCAGCGGCGTCCCCGAAAAGAGGGGGAACAGGATCCCCAGCGTCAGATAGAGGCTGTGCGGCCCGCGCAGCACCCGCCAGCTAGCGACGGCCAGCACCGCGAACAGGATCAGCGTGGCAAAGTAGGTCCAGCTTTGCGACTCGACCTGGAAGCTGAACGGCTGCCGCGCCGCTTCATTCCAGGCGTAGATCACCGTATCCCACGGCCAGGTAAAGCGCCGGTTCCATTCAGCCTGCGTGGCGATAAAAGCCAGCGGATTGCCCAGCGTGAGCCGCGACCAGGCCAACAGCCCGCCCACCGCCACCACCGGCAGCCCCAGTGCCAGCCAGTCGCGCACCAGCCGCCGCCGATCTTCTCGCGCTCGCCCACTCCGGCTGGCGATCACGAACTCCCACACCAGCGGCAGGATCAGCACGATCCCGAACGGGCGGGTCCACAGCGCCCCGCTCAGGCACAGGGCCGCGATCCACGGGTGCCCCCGTCGCGCCGCATAGAGCGTGCCCACCGCCAGCAGCAGGAACAGGCTTTCGCTGTAGACCGCCCAGAAGAAAAAAGCAGTGGGGAACGTCACCAGATAGAGGACGGTGCGATTCGGCAGGTCGGCGGCGGTCGTGTGGGGCCGCACCAGGGGGTAATCATAGCGCACGAGGTCGTAGATCAGCACCAGCGCGGCCAGGAAGCACAAGGCCGACAGGATCACCCCCGCCCACAGGTGCCGCCCGCCCAGCACCGTGCCCAGCAGCCCCACCAGCCAGGGATAGAGCGGCAAAAACGCCGTGGTGCCGTCGTCCGCCCGGTAGCCCCCGGTGGCGATCTGCAAATACCACAGCCCGTCCCAGTGCGCCCACACCCCCAGCAGCCGATCCCACAACGCGGGCTGCGGCGGCGGATGGTAGGGTGCCGTCCCGCCCGGTGCCAGCCCCGGCAAATAGAGGGCCGCCAGCACCGCCAGCAGCGCCAGCCCCACCCGCGCCGCGATCCCGATGCTCAACGGCTCCCGATAGGTCGCCCAGAAGGCTTGGAGGCGGAGGGGCCAGGGGGATGTCTTCACAAGCCTCACAATACCTGATTATACGCGGGTGCGACCGAACGCCCGCAGCCACAGCACCAGATTGGCCCAGCGCCACACCTGCGCCGTCGCCCCCTGGGCCAGCAGGCGCGGCACCGCCGCCCGCACCTGCGCCAGGTCCAGGTAGGCTCCCGCGCCCTCGTCGGTGGCGAACAGATCGAGCAGGCGCGACTGGCTGGCCCGCAACCAGTGCAATTCCGGCGTCTCGAAGCCCACCTTGTCCCGCCGCCAGACCACCGACGCGGGCAGTATATCAGCAACCGCCCGCCGCTGCAACCACTTGGTCCACCCGTCGTGCAGTCGCCAGGGTGCCCCCGGCCCGAACGCGAACTCCACCAGCCGCACATCGAGGAACGGCACCCGCGACTCGATCGAGAAGGCCATCGAATTGCGGTCCTCATAGCGCAAGAGCGTCGGCAGCGAGTCCTCCACCACCAGCCGGGCGAGGTGGTCGTGGAGGTTGCGCTGGGCCGCGACCTGCTCCCCGGTCGGCCCATGCCCGTTCAACAACGGATGCGCCACGTCGCGCCGCAACGCCGAGGCCTGGATCGCCTGCCGCAGCCGCGCCCGCCGCGCCGGAAGCTGCACCGCTACCGGCGCTTGCTGCGCCGCCGCTCGTGCCAGCAAACGCCAGGGATTGAGGCCGGTCACCCCCTGGATGGCGCGAGTAGCCGCCCACGCCTGGGGCACCTGTCCCGCCCGCAACATCCCGCCCAGCCACAGCGCGAAAGGCCGGTAGCCCCCCAACACCTCGTCGGCCCCCTGCCCATCGAGCAGCACCGTGATCCCATGCCGGTGGGCCAGATCCATCACGCACCACTGGGCGAAGATGCTGGTCGATTGGAACGGCTCGTCCTGGTGCCAGACCAGATCGGCCACCTCATCCCACAGCCGCCCCACCGTGGGCACCACCGTGTTGCCCGCTGCCCCCGTCGCCGCCGTCACCTGCTCAATATAGTCCCGCTCGTTCCACGCCCCCGCGTTCTCATAGACCGCGCTGAACGTCTGCTGGTGCTCGCCCAACCGCTCCAGCGCCACCCCATGCTCGGTGTGCATCAACTGCCCGCCCACCGCCACGATGGACGACGAATCCAGCCCGCCCGATAGGCAGGTGCCGACGGCCACATCGGCCTGCAAGTGCAGGCGCATCGCGTCGGTGAACAGGTCGCGGTACTCGGCTTCCGCCTGTTTACCCGGCAACG
Organism: Chloroflexia bacterium; assembly: GCA_038252265.1. Classification (GTDB taxonomy): domain Bacteria; phylum Chloroflexota; class Chloroflexia; order QHBQ01; family JAICKM01; genus JBBSAN01. The sequence goes on along the minus strand of JBBSAN010000153.1, from coordinate 4,570 downwards.
GGCGCACGGACCCGGCACGGGGCAGCGACCAGTATTGCTCCAGGCTGACCGTCTCCGGGGTCAGCAAGAGCGAGTGCGCGGCGGGCAATAGCTGCACCCCCTCGAAGAAGGTGCGTCCCGCCTGAGGGCTGGGCATAATCCCCTGCGCCACGTAGCGGGCTACGGCGATAGGGTCAGGACGAAACGCCACCGCTCCCGCCGCCAGCAGCGCCTTGATCTCCGAAGCAAACACGAACAGCGAGTCGGTCGCCACGTAATAGAGCGGCTTGATCCCGAACCGATCACGGCTCAGGAACAGCGTTCGCCCGACCGTGTCCCACAGCGCCAGCGCCCACATCCCGTTGAAGCGCCGCGCACAGTCCGGCCCCCACTCGCCATACGCCGCGAGGATGACCTCACTGTCGCAGCCGGTATGGAACGTGTAGCCCCGCCCGCCCAACTCCTGGCGCAGCGCCCGGTAGTTGTAGATCTCGCCGTTGAAGATCAGCCAGTAGCGCCCATCAGGGCTAACCATCGGCTGGTGCCCCGCCGGGGACAGGTCGAGGATCGCCAGCCGCCGGAAGCACAGCGCCAGGTCCGCCCCGACCGCCCCCGCCGTCGCCAGCGGGGGCAGGGGCAGCCCAGGCGCGCTGTCCGGCCCGCCACAGTGGGCAACCTGCCCGCTGCGGGTGTTCGCCAGCAAATACCCCTCGTCGTCCGGCCCCCGGTGGCGCAGCACGGTCGTCGCCCGCGCCAGGGTCATCAGATCAAGCGGTTGTCCATCCCGTTGCCACAGGCCAAAAATGCCACACATAACCCGTTCCTGCTTTCCCTGCGCCGCCACCCCGTCCGCCAGGACCGGGTGCGCCTCAGAGTTTTGCATTTGCGATACTCGCGTGCCTGTTCCAAAAAGCGATATGGTGATACCCAGGCGTGGACGCATTCTCCATGCAAAACTCTGAGGCGCACCCGCCAGGACCGCGCCGCTTGAAGGGGCACCCAATTTTTAGTATACTGCTTCCCAGCCCGGATCGATTCAGGTGCCGGGCGCTGAGAGGCCGACCGATTTGAAATCCCCCGCCCCTGTGCTCCCCCCCATACTCAAAGTCTTCCTGCTCCTGCCCTACGAGCCTGCGGCGTTTATGCAGGCCGATGTCGAGACGCTGGGTCGCCACTTCGACCTGGACGTGCTGGTCCACAATCGCGGCAAGCGGCGCTTGTTCCTGGGCATCCTGCGCCGCCTGCTCCTCAACCGCCCCGATGTCATCCTGCTGTGGTTTATTGTACCCAGTTATGCGCTCCTTGTCACGCTGCTGGGGAAGCTATTTGGGGTGAAAGTCGCCTTTATTACCGGGGGGTATGATATTATCAGTATGCCGGGCATCGGCTTTGGTGCCCTGCGCGTGCCGCTTTTCCGCCGCCTGCTCCGCCCCACCCTGGCCCTGGCCGACCGGGTCATCCCCTTCTCGCAGAACGCCGCCCGGCAGGTGGCGCGCTATGCCGGGCGGCAAAAGACGACCGTCGTCTATCCCGGCGTGGATACCGCGTTTTTCTCGCCCGGCCCGCCCGCCCCCCGCGAACCGCTGGCCCTCACTGTCTCCCCGATCACCGCAGTCGCCATCCCGCAGAAGGGGCTGAAGACCTTTGTCGAAGCGGCCCGCCACGCGCCGGAGATGCGTTTCGTGCTCGTAGGCCGTTCGCCCGATGGCTCGATTGAGCAACTGCGCCAGATCGCCCCGCCCAACGTCGAGTTTGTCGAGCGGTTTCTCCCCGCCGAGGAGCTACGCGACCTGTACCGCCGGGCCGCCTGCTACGTCCAGGCGTCGGCGCATGAGGGGTTCGGCATCGCCGTGGCCGAGGCGATGGCCTGCGGCGCGGTCCCTGTCGTCACCAAACGCTTTTCGCTGCCCGAAGTAACCGGCGGCCTGGGCCACTACGTTCCGCTGGACGATCCCCGCGCCACCGCCGCCGCCGTCCTCCAGACGCGGGCCGCCACGCCCCAGCAACGCGCGGCGCTACGGGTGCGAGTGGTGGAGAACTTCCCCCAGGCACGGCGGGATCGGGAACTGGTCAGCACCTTGTTAGAGCTGGCACCGGGGCGGCGACGGCTGGACCCCAGCCCCACCACCGCCACGCCGATCAAGCTCGACCTGGGCTGCGGCAGCATCCAGCGCCCCGGCTTCATCGGCATTGATGCCCGCCCCACCCGCGCTACCGCCATCGTGGCCGACGCCGAGCATCTGCCCATCGCCCCTGGCGTCGCGGACGAAGTGTTTGCCAGTTGCCTGCTGGAGCATTTCGATGCTCCCTCGCATGTGCTGGACGAGATCCACCGCGTGCTCAAACCGACCGGACGGGCCGTCCTGCGGCTGCCCAACCTGGGCACCTACTCCTCGCACCTCGATACCACCCACCGCTTCCTGGCCGACCTGGCCCTCTGGCGGTCGCTCTTTACCGGCTACTTCGCCCAGGTAGATGTGCAGCCGGTCGGCACGAAGTACCGCGATAGCCGCTCGCTGGTGGCGGTGAACTGGCTGCTGGTCAACGGCCTGGGCTGGTATGAACTGGCCCAGGGCTGGGACTTCATCTGCACCGAGCCGCGGGCGGAGCCGATCTTGAGCTATGTCGGCTGGTGGGAAGAGGGCGAACACGCAGGGCGCATCGGCGGGCAACTCCAGCCGCCGGAACAATAGCGTGCGCGCCCGCCTGGCCCGCCTCTCCAAGGACTCGCTGATCTACGGGTTGGGGGGCGCGGCAGCCCGCTACACCGGTCTCCTCCTCCTGCCCATCTACACCCGCATCTTCCGCCCCGAAGAGTACGGCATTCTCGAAAGCATCGTCAACCTGAGCGCCCTGCTCCTGGCGATCACCATGCTGGGGCTGGACGGGGCCACCCCGCTGCTCTACTTTGCCACCGACAACCCCCAGGAGCGCCGCCGCCTTAGCACCCTCTGGCTCGGGCTCGCCGTGGGGGTCGCCGTGCCGGTCACCGGGCTGCTCATCGCCGGGGCCGCCGCAGTATCGTTGCTCGCTACCGGCACCCCCCGCTATGCCGACCTTTTCGCCCTGGGAGCCGCCGTGCTCCCCTTCAGCCTGCTCCAGATCGTCTGTAGCATCCTCCTCCGGCTCGCCTTCCGCCCCCGCCCCTATGCCGCGCTCAACTTCAGCCTGACCACCCTGAGCGCGCTCCTCAGCATCTATCTCGTCGTCTTTCAGCACCTGGGGCTGGCCGGGGCGCTGGCGGGCACCCTGATCGGCACCGCCCTCGTCAGCCTGCTCAGCCTGTGGACGGTGCGCGACCAGATCGATCTGGACAGCTTCCGGGGCACGGCGCGGGCCACGGCGGGGCGGCTGCTCAAACTGGGCCTGCCGCTGGTGCCTGCGGGCATCGCCCTCTGGATCATCAGCTTCTCCAACACCTATTTCCTGATCCAGTTTGTCGGCAGCAACGAAGCGGGGATCTTTCGGGTGGGGGCGCGGCTGGCCGCCCTGCTCGGCCTGGGCATCCTCGCCTTTCAACTGGCCTGGACCCCGTTTAGCCTCTCCATCGCCCGCGAACCGGATGCCCCCTCCACCTATGCACGGGTCGCCTCGCTCTATACGGCGGGGGGGGTCGGCGCGGCCATCCTGATGGCTGGGCTGGCCCCGTTGCTGGTGCAAATCTTTGCGCAAGGGCAAGACTATCGCCAGGCGGCGGCGGTGATCGGCCTGCTGGCGTTGGGGGCCGTGGCGCTGGGGGCGTACTATGTGGTGGCGACCGGGGTCAATCTGGCCCAACGCACCGGCCAGATCGCCTGGACCACGCTTGCCTCTGCCGCCACCAGCCTGGCGCTCAACGCCCTGCTCATCCCCGGCTGGGGCATCGTCGGGGCCGGGCTGGCCGGGCTGGCCGCCAACCTCACCTCCACCACGCTGATCTTCGTGGTATCCCAGCGGGTCTGGCCCCTGCCGTTCCAGACCGGGCGGCTCCTCGCCACCTGGCTGATCGGCTCGCTGTGCGTGGCCGTCGCCGGGGTGGTCTATGCCCTGGCCCAACCGGCCCTCTGGCTGACCCTCCCGATCACCCTCGCCCTGGCCGGGGTCTATACCGTGGCCCTGTTTATCGGCGGCATCATCACCCCCCGCGACATCCGCATGGCCCGCAGCATTGTGGCGAACGCCGTCACCAGCCGTGCCCATCCTCGCTGAACAGGCCATACAACGAGGGCGTTACCGCATCAGGTAACGCCCACATCGCCTGTCGCCCCCCGCCCGCCTAATGCCAGCTCTTGGTCGAGGGCGTGCCGGTGTTGAGGTTGAGGTCGTACAATTCGGGGTGGAACAGGTTCAATTCGACATGGACCGTTGTGCCCACCCCTACCGTGCTATCAATCCAGATCCGCCCCTCGTGCGCTTCCACGATATTCTTGCAGATCGCCAGCCCCAGGTCCAACCCCCGCTTGTGCCGGTTGGAATTGTTCTCGGCCTGGAAGAAGCGGTCGAACACGCTGCCCACCTGCGCGGGCGGGATGCCACAGCCGTTGTCCACCACGCTGATCGTCACCGTTTCGTCGGTCAGCGCCGCCTCGAAGCGGATCTCTCCGCCTGGATC
>JBBSAN010000152.1:0-11272 GCA_038252265.1 Chloroflexia bacterium | reverse complement strand
GTGGTTCCACGCCGGGAACCGACGGTCCAAAATGGCATTTTGGATGCTTTTTCTCGGCGGCGTTCCTACATATTGTGGTGCATCCTGCAAGATAGCCCCTATCTTGTGCTGATCGAGCAAAAAGTGGGCTGAGTAGTTACTTATATTTATACTGGAATCGGCGAAACTTAACACCTCGTTGGGAAGAATCTCATGCGTGCTGGGCGATCCGTATTATTGTTGTTGCTGTTCGTGCTGGCGGGTGGGAGCGCAAGTCTACTCGCTCGTACCCCCATACCGTCTGCGCTGCCTTTGGTTCCTGCCCGTCACGACGGCATCCCCACGCTCGGGAGCACCCCGACCCCCACCTGCGGCCTACCGGGTACGACCCCCTGGACCTATGCGGCTCCGCTGACCGCTCCGGTCCACTTGATCGGCGCGGCCAGCGACGGGATCTATGCCTCTGCGGTGGGCGGCGAGGGCAGCACGGGATGGCTCACCGACACCCGGCGCTACGATCCCGCCACAAACATCTGGACCACTCTACCCCCCCTCCTCACGCCCGCAGCGGGCGCAGCGGTCGTCTTTGCCCCCAACACCGGCAAACTCTATGTCTTCGGGGGTGAAAGTGACCCCCAGACCATCAGCACGGCCACCCAGATCTACGACCCGGCAACCGCGCAATGGACCAGTGGCGCGCCTTTGCCCGCTCCCCGCGCCGGTATGACCAGCGGCTACTGGAACGGCAGGATTTATCTTGCCGCTGGTACCGACACGGTTCGCTTTACCCCCCAACTCCAAGTCTGGGAATATGATCCCGTCGCCGATCGCTGGAATACTGCGCTGCTCTCCCTCCCCCAGTATACCGTGGGTGCCGCCGGTGGCGTGATTGATGGGCAACTGCTGCTCGCTGGCGGGGCCAACAACCGCGCTGAACCCCTGCATGTGCTCCAGGTCTACAATCTGGCGACCCAGCAGCGCGGCTACCTGGCCGATCTCCCTTTGCCGATCTACGGGGCGGGCGGAGCCATCGCCAACGGCCAACTGTGGGTTTTCGGCGGCGGGCAGCCTTTCGCCCGCACCCCCGGCCTGCCTCGCCTGGATGCCGTCGCGCCCGCTGCCCTGCCGGTCAGCGAACTCTATGATCCCGTCACCAACGGGTGGCGGCCCGGCCCCGCGCTGAACGAAGCGCGGGTGCTGGCGGGCGGCGCGGCGGTTGGCAACCAGGTCTTCGCCATCGGCGGCCTGGGTGCGGCGGGCGACCTAGCCTCGGTCGAAGTCGCCGCCGTCGTCCCGATCCCGCGCTGCCCGACCATTACCCCGACCCCGACCGCCACCGGCACGCCGCCCACCGCCACCCGCACACCCACGGCCACGCCCACCCCGTGTGACAACTGGGGCAGCATTGACCTCTGGACGGTCGTCAATCACTTCCCGCCGCCGCTGGCTGGCAACGGCGTCGCCAGCGATGGCCGTTACCTCTACACCACCACCGGCGGCAGCCCGGTCTATCCGCGGGGCACCCCCGAAGCCACCCGCTATGACCCGGCCACCGGCACCTGGACCCGGCTGGCCGACCTGCTCGCCCAGACTGTCTACGGGTCATTGACCTACGCCCCGAATACAGGGAAGCTCTACCAATTCGGGGGGGGCAATGAAGCGGCGACCCGCGCGCCGGGGGGCCTCCCCCGCCCGTTCGCCGGGCGCGCTGCCGCCCCGGTCTACACCTATGATTACGTGCAGATCTACGACCCGGCGACCAACCAATGGTCGCCGGGGGCCACGATGCCCCACGCGCGGGAGTTCATCCGCACGGCCTACTCCGCTGGGAAGATCTATCTCCCCGGCGGCTCGTTTGATATTACTTGGGCACCCACCAATACATTGTGGGCGTACGATTCGGTGGCCGATCGCTGGGATACTAGCCTGCCCAACCTGCCGATCCCGCTGATGGAAGCGGCGGTCGAGGCGATCAACGGGCATCTCTATGTGGCGGGCGGGGGGCAGTACAGCAGCGTGCTGGATACGTTGTACGACTACGACATTGCCGCCCGCACCTGGTACACGCGCACCCCCATGCTGCTGGGCGTGGCCGGAGCCGAGAGCGTGGTCGTGGGGGGCCGCCTGTGGGTCATGGGCGGCGGCGACCCCTCTGCCACCGGGGACGCGCCGTCGGTCCTCTCTACCGTACAGATTTACGACCCCCTGACCGATAGCTGGAGTTGGGGGCCGTCGCTGATCACACCCCGCCGGTTGGGCGGTGCGGCAGCTATCGGCAACCAGGCGTACCTCTTCGGCGGCTACGATGCCGACTACAACGTGATGGACAGTTTGGAGATGACGACGTTCCATCCCGGCCCGCCCTGCCCGCCGCGCAGCCCCACCCCAGCGCCTAGCCGCACCCCTACGCCTACCTACACGGCGACCGTTACGGCCACTCCCACCACCTGCCCGGTCCAGTTCGGGGACGTGCCGCCGGGTAGCACCTTCTATACTTATGTGCGCTGCCTGGCCTGCGCGGGCATCGTCAGCGGCTATCCCTGCGGCGGGCCGGGCGAGCCGTGCCCCGGCGCGTATTTCCGCCCTGGCACCAATGTTACGCGGGGCCAGGTGAGCAAGATCGTCAGTCTGGCCGCCGGGTTTGCCGACCCGGTACCGAGCACCCAGCAGACCTTCGCGGATGTGCCGCCGGGCAGCACCTTCCATGATGTGATCGAGCGGTTAGCGGCGCGGAGGGTGATCGGCGGCTATCCCTGCGGCGGAGTCGGGGAGCCATGTATCGCACCCGGCAACCGGCCCTACTTCCGCCCGAACGCGAATGTGACGCGCGGCCAGTCGTCCAAGATCGTCTCCGGTGCGGCTGGGTGGACCGAAACACCAACCGGCCAAACGTTCGCCGATGTGCCGCCGGGCAGCACCTTCGCCGTCTACGTGGAACGGCTGGCCGCGCGGGGGATCATCGGCGGCTATCCCTGCGGTGGGGCAGGTGAGCCATGCATCGCCCCGGAGAACCGCCCCTACTTTCGTCCTGGCAACCCGGCCACACGAGGCCAGATAAGCAAGATCGCCGCCGCAACTTTCCTCCCGGCCTGTACCACGCCAGGCATAGAGCGACTCCGTCCGTAGCCAATCCCCGGTGCGGGTTGAGAAACAGACGCCCCCGGACAGGGGGCGTCTGCTTTCGTGATCGGCCCAATCCGCTTGACAATCCCCCCTGCCGCGTGCAACATATAAGCACTGCTGCCGTTACAACTGTAGCTAGCGATCCGACCCCATCCTGCCCCACCGAGGTTTTGCTATGGCAACCAGCCGAGCACAGCTTGTGCTCAAAGAAAACGACGTATTCATTGTCACCGACGAGGCCGGGCACCTGCCGCCGGGCACCAGCTTTGGCCTCTACTACGAGGACACCCGCTACCTCAGCGTATTTAACTATCAGGTGAACGGGCGCGACCTGGAACTGCTCAATTCGTCCAGCGGGCAGAACTTCCTGGGCAAGCTCTACCTTGCCAACGACTGGTATACCCTGCCCGACGGAAGGAGCCTGCTGCCCCAGACGATCAGCCTCAGCCGCGAACGGTTTGTGCGGGAGGGGTTGCACGAGCGGAGCACCCTGACCAATTACAACCCCTTCCCGGTGCCGATTACCATTACCGTGACCTGCGGGGCCGACTTCCGCGACATGTTTGATGTGCGGGGGTTCGAGCGCACCGAGTGGGGCACCCTGCGCGCCCCGACCTGGGAAGACGGCCTGCTGACGCTGGGCTATGACGGGCTGGACGGGCGCTATCGGGCCACGGTGCTGCGCTTCGACCCGCAACCGGCGGGCCTCGACTTTCATCTGCCACTGGGCAAAGAGGTGCGGGAGACCGAACCGAGCATGATGTTGCCGGTCATGTCGGCCCCCTCGGAGCGCGCGGTGCTCGAACCCACCCTGGTCAAGGCGACCTGGACGGTGACCCTGGAGCCGGAGCAATCCTTCACCTTCGCGGTCCATGTGTGCCCGCAGGGGGCGGGCCGGGCCGATTGCTATTATGATTTCGACGCCGAGGTGCTGCATGTACGCCGTCTCTACGAGGGCTGGCGCGCCGACACGACCCGCATCCGCAGCGACTCGCGCCTGCTCGATCAGATCCTCAACCGCAGTTCCTACGACCTGCGCGTGCTCTCGCAGGTCACCGATGGCGGCTACTTTCCCCATGCCGGGGTGCCCTGGTACGCCTGCCCCTTCGGGCGCGACAGCCTGGTGGTCGGGCTGCAAACCTTGATGTTCAACCCGAAGATGGCGAGCGCCACCCTGCGGGTGCTGGCCCGCCACCAGGGCACAAAAGTCGATCCGTGGCGCGAGGAACAACCCGGCAAAATCCTCCACGAGGTGCGCTTTGGCGAGATGGCCCGCCTCCATATGGTCCCGCACACGCCCTATTACGGCACCGTGGACGCCACGCCCCTGTTCGTCTGGCTCTTTGCCGACCTCATGCGCTGGCTGGATGACGACGCGCTCTACCACGAACTGTTGCCCAACGTCCGCCGCGCCCTGGACTGGATCGATCAGTATGGCGATCTGGACGGTGACGGATTTGTCGAGTATGTTGAAAGCAAGAACCGGGGCGGGATTCGTAACCAGGCCTGGAAAGATAGCAACGACTCGTACACCATGCCCGACGGCACCCTGGCCGAAACGCCCCTCGCCTCCTGCGAAGTGCAGGGCTACGTCTATGCGGCCAAGCAGGGGATGAGCGCGCTACTGCGGCGCAAGGGCGAGACGGAGTGGGCCGACCGCCTGGACGGGCAGGCGGTGGACCTGAAGCGGCGATTTAACGAAGTGTTCTGGATGCCCGACGTGCAGTTCCTGGCCGAGGGGCTGGACGCCGCCAAGCGCCCCATCCCGACGATCAGTAGCAACGCCGGGCAATGCCTGTGGACGGGGATCGTGGACGACGACAAGGCCGCGCTGATCGCCGCCCGGCTGCTGGCCCCCGATATGCTCTCTGGCTGGGGCATCCGCACCATCAGCGCCGACAGCGGGTCGTACAACCCGATGAGCTATCACAACGGCAGCGTCTGGCCCCATGACAATTCGTTGATCGTGGCCGGGCTGGCCCGCTACGGCTTCCATGAAGCGGCGGCGCATGTCGCCACCCAGTTATTCGAGGCGGCGACCCACTTCACCTATTACCGGCTGCCGGAGCTATATTGCGGCTTCGTCCGCGACGAAAGCTACCAGGCCGGTCCTGCCGAGTACCCGGTCAGTTGCAGCCCCCAGGCCTGGGCCGCCGCCGCGCCGCTGATCCTGCTCCAGAGCCTGCTTAACCTCCAGCCCCGTAGCGATGGGAGCGGGGTCGATCTGCACCCCGATCTGCCGGACTGGCTCCACTCGCTCCAGATCGAGAATTTGCAGGTGGGGGGCCAGCGCCTCCGCCTCGATATCAGCCGCCGGGAGGGCGAGTGGGTCAGCGACCAGCAGGTGGAGGATCATGCCCTATAAAGCACTCGGGTGGGCCATCCGCGACTGGTGGGGCGAAGCCATCACCCTGGGGCTGATGAATCTGATCTGGCTGGTCTTGCTGCTGCCGGTCGTGACCGCGCCCCCAGCGACCGCCGCCCTCTTCGTCCTGGCCCGCCAGGTGATGCTGCGCCAGCCAATCTATGTGGGCGACTTGATCGCGGCCCTGCGCCACCTGTTCTGGAAAAGCTGGCGGCTGGCCCTGGTCAGTTGGCTGGGGGTAGCGGTGGGGGTGATCGATCTGCTGTTCTACAGCCAGTTAGTCAGCGGGGTCCTCGGCCTGGCCGGGTTGCTGGTGCTGACCTACCTGCTGGTGATCTGGTGCCAGGCCCAGTGCTACGCCTGGGCGCAACTGGCCTGGCGGCCCGACCTGACGATCCGGCAACTGGTGCTGAACGGGCTGCTGATCAGTGCCCGCCATCCCCTGTACAGCCTCGTCCTGACCATCGTGCTGCTACTCCTGCTGGTCCTTTCGGTGGTGTTCGCGCCGCTTGCCGCGCTGGGCCTGATGGTGTTGTGGGCCACGCTTTGCGTGCAAAGCGTGGCCTGCCTGGTCCCCGAACTGCTGGAGGCCGACGACCGGGATCGCCTCCGTCGCCTGGCCGCCTCGGATGCGATGGATGCCCCGGTGCCCCGGCGGGGCGGCGGGCGCTAAGGCCGCGCCCAGCGCTTTTCACATTGTCATACCCTGAACGCACCCCCTCCCCCGAATGACCACACCGAGATCCGCCGAATGGCGGAGCAGGGTATGTTGACGTAGCCGGGTGCGGGACGGTATCATTAGATGAAGAAAGCTATCAGTCTAAGATGCGCCGCCGAGGGTCGTGGGCAAGGGCCGGGGACCAGGAACGCGCGGCTGCAAGAAAGGTGAACGATTTATGCATGATGGAGGCTGGTGGACATACCTCCGCTACGATGATACGCAAGACCGGCCTACGGTGACTTGGGCCTTACTCCGCCGGGTGGCGCAATATGGCCGCCCCTATGCCGTGCGGATCGCGGCAATGCTGGGGGTGCTGCTGATCATTACCCTGCTCAGCCTGATCCCGCCGCTGCTGATCCGCGACCTGATCGACCATACCCTGCCCAACCGCGACTTCGGGCGGCTCAACTTCCTCGCACTGGGCATGATCGCCATCCCGCTGATCGTCGGCCTGGTGGGGGTGGTGCAACGCTACCTGAGCGCGGCCATTGGCGAAGGCGTCACCTATGACCTGCGGGTGGCCCTGTTCAGCCATATGCAGCGCATGTCGCTGCGCTTCTTCACCAACACCAAGACCGGCGAGCTGATGTCACGGCTGAACAACGATGTGGGCGGGGCGCAACGGGCGATCACCGGCACCATCGTGGACCTGATCACCAATGTGATCACCCTGGTCAGCACCTTGCTGATCATGCTCAACCTGGAATGGCGGCTGACGATCCTGGCGGTGGTGGTGTTCCCGTTGTTCATCATCCCGGCGCGGCTGCTGGGCACGCGGCTGCGCGGCGTGGTCCGCGATCAGTTGATGCTGAACAGCGAAATGAACGCGATGATGAGCGAGACGCTGAACGTCAGCGGCGCGCTATTGGTCAAGCTGTTCGGGCAAGCCGGGAACGAGACCGGGCGCTTCCGCGACCGCGCCGGGCGGGTTCGCCAGGCCGGGGTCAAGCAAGCGTTCCTGATGCGCTGGTTCTTCCTGACGGTCAGCCTGGTCAGCGCGGTCGGCACAGCGCTGGTCTTCTGGGTGGGCGGAATGCTGGTGCTCAACGGCAGCTTCAGCATCGGCACCATTGTCGCCTTTACGGCCTACCTGGGGATGCTTTACGGCCCGATCTCCACCCTGACCAATGCGCGCATCGACTTTGCGACCTCGATGGTCAGTTTCGAGCGGGTGTTCGAGGTGCTGGACCTGCCGGTCGAGATCGAGGAGCGCGCCGGTGCCCAACACCTGACCCACGTCGAGGGCCAAGTGCGCTTCGAGGATGTATCGTTCAGCTACCAGCCGGGCGAGAACGAGCCGGGGGCGGCTGCCGTGGCGCTGAAAGAAGTGGTCCGCTTTGGCCGGGGCGGCAACACCCCACCCCCGCTGTCGCAGGTGGGCGGCAAGATCCAGACCGGCGCAGCCAATGGCAACGGCAATGGCAAGGCGAACGGTAAGGCCGACGAGGATGATCCCCAGGTGGCCCCGCTGGGCACGCGCTGGGCTTTGCGTAACATCAACTTTACCGTCCAGCCGGGACAACTGGCCGCGCTGGTCGGCCCCAGCGGCGCGGGCAAGACGACGATCACCTATATGCTGCCCCGGCTCTACGACCCGACCAGCGGCGCGGTGACGATGGACGGCCACGATCTGCGTGACCTGACCCTGGAAACCCTGGCCGAGCAGATCGGCATGGTGACGCAGGAGACGTACCTGTTCAACGATACGATCCGCGCCAACCTGCTCTATGCCCGGCCCGACGCGACCGACGCCGAGATCGAGGCCGCTGCCCGCGTCGCCAACATCCACGAATTCATCATCGATCTGCCGGAGGGTTATGAGACGGTGGTGGGCAACCGGGGCTACCGCCTGTCGGGCGGCGAGAAGCAGCGGCTGGCGATCGCCCGCGTCATCCTGAAGGACCCGCGCATCCTGGTGCTGGACGAGGCGACATCGTCGCTGGATAGCCAGTCGGAGGCGCTGATCCAGGAGGCGTTGGAGCGGATCATGGTGGGCCGCACCAGCCTGGTCATCGCCCACCGCCTGAGCACTATCCTCGCCGCCGACGTGATCCTGGTGATGAACCACGGACGGTTGGTGGAGCAGGGCACCCACGCCGAACTGCTGGCGCAGGGTGGCCTCTATGCCAACCTCTACGAGACGCAGTTCCGCCACGGGCGCATGGACCCGCCCCCGCTCACGGCAGATGTGCTGGAGCCACCCGAACCCGTCGCGGTCTAACTCTCCTGTCGTCCCCTGGACCCCTCTCCCCGCTCACGCGGCGGCAGGGGTTCTTTTTCTTAGGCCATTTTGGGTGCAGTCCCCAGCCCCCCTCACCCTTGCCCCTCTCCCCGCTCACGCGAGGCGAGGGGGACTTGTCTGTGGCAGTTGATCTGCTGGGGGGGGGTGAGTTTACTGCATCAGAATCGAGAATCCCGCAGCAAACCTAAGAACAAGTAGCAGGCTACGGCCAATAGAGCCGTTAGAGCAAGCAGGATAGCTCCTGCCAGCAAGGGATGGGTACGTCTCAGGCTAATAGCTGTGATCAAGCACCCGAACCACAGACTTACTTGTACACTACCGTTCAGGCCTATTACTCTCCCCAGCAGCAGAAATACCAGCACAAATGTCAATATACTGCTGAATATACCCAGGATGAGGGGATGCTTTAAAATCTTGGGATCACGCATCGAGTTGAGAACCTCACTCACACACGGAGCTTTCAGTGAATTGTATCCCGCAATAGACGAAAGCAAGAAGCTGGGTCATGCTATGTAAAAAGAGGCCGGACCCCTGGGGGTCCGACCTCCGCTGTGTACCAACGTAACGGGTTAGAAGGTGCTGCCGCTACCGGTATTGTAGTCGGTGCGATCCGTGGTGCGGTAGGTGTCAATTGTGGTGTCTTCGCCCTCGGCGTCGTTCTCCACCGCCTCACCGCCCGCGCCGCCAGCCGCGCCACCGACCATCGAGCCGATGCCCGCGCCCAGAGGGCCGCCCAGTGCGCCGCCGACGACCGCGCCAGTTACCGCGCCAGCCGCCGCCCCGGCACCCGGAGCCGCCGAGCCGGTGCTGTCGTCACCCTTAGCCAGGTGGGCACCCCCCGCGCCAGCCGCGCTGCCGATAGCCGCGCCGGCCAGCGCGCCCGGAGGCCCGGCGACCACGCCGCCGATCACGCCACCAGCGATGGCACCGCCCGCGCCGCCGACGCCTTCCGCCGCAACCTCATCGCCCGTACCGGTGCGATAAGTGCCGGTGGTGGTGTCATAGGTCCGGCCAGTGTTGTAAGCCGTCGTGTCTTCGCCCGTGGCGGCGTTCTCAGCAGCTTCGCCGCCGGAGCCACCCATGGCCCCGCCGACCATCGCGCCAATACCGGAGCCGAGAGGGCCAGCGACCGCGCCGCCGACGACCGCGCCAATACCTGCGCCAGCCGCCGCACCGGTTTCGGTCGCGCCGGGGTGATCATCACCCTTGGCGACATGGGCCGCGCCCGCACCTGCCGCGCCGCCGATGGCCGAACCGGCCACCGCGCCCAGCGGGCCGCCAACCACCGCACCAATGACGCCGCCCGCAATCGCGCCGCCCGCCCCGCCGATGCCTTCCGAAACCACTTCACCACCCGCAGCGGGGGTGCCGTAGCCGGTTGTGGTCGTCGTGGTCGTGTCCACGGTATTCACCGGGCGGGTCATGTACGGATCGTTGGTGGTTGTGCGCGTCGTGGTCGTGCCATAGCCCGTCGTGGTGTCGGTAGCCGCGCTATCCGCCGCATCTTCCACAGCTTCACCCGCGCCCGCGCCAACCGCGCTACCAATGGCCGCACCGACGGTCGTGCCGACCGGCCCGGCGACCGAGCCGAGCACCGCGCCGGTGATGGCCCCGGCCCCTGCCCCAACGCCCGGCCCTGCCGTGCTGGTGGTGGGTTCCGCCGCCATGTGGGCGGCACCTGCGCCAGCCGCACCACCGATCGCCATGCCCGCCAGTGCCCCTGGAGGCCCGGCAACCACGCCACCGATGACGCCACCGATGGCAGCGCCCGCACCGCCGCCGACCGCGTCGCCCGCGACGGTGCCCGCACCGCTACCGGCGTCAGCCGCGCCCGTGGTCGTCGTGGTCGTGTCATAGCGATAATCCGGGGTGCCTTCCCACATCGAGGCGTGCTCGGTGATGTCGCGCATCCCGGCGCTCTGCATGACGCCACGAACCTGATCTTCCGTGCCTGCCGCCACGTTGTGGACCGTCACCAGGACGCCACCGCGCTCGACGCCGGTCTGATACAGTTGTGCGTCTTGCTCCGGCACGCCGAGGTCCACCAGCGCACCGATGAGGCCACCCGCCGCCGCGCCGACGCCCGCGCCGACCAGAGTCGCCGCCAGGGGGCCAGCCAGGGCCAGCGGGCCGAGGATCGGGAGGGTGACGAGGCCCAGCGCGGCCACGGCGAACCCGGTGAGACCACCGAGAATACCGCCACCAATGGCCCCGGCCCCTACGCCACCACCCACGCCTGTGTCGTCCACCATAGCCTGGGTATCTTCGGCAGTACGCATCGCGACGCTAATGTCCGCCGCGTCGATTCCGGAGGCACGAAGTTGATCGATAGCGACCTGTGCCTGCTCACGATTGTCAAACAAACCTACTACTGTTGCCATTGTTGAATGATCTCCTTTCGAATTGTGCAGCGCGCCCTCTTTGGCATCGCTGGCGCGTCGGCACACTGGGTTAGATCAAATCAAGGAAAGCGTGCCAGGCTCAGCAGTGAATGAATAAAGCAAATACTGTGCCAGGTCCGGTTTCTCGCCGGTTAGATAGGTCGCCTGGAATGGGGCCGACACGTTACCTTGACAGGGTGTGCTGCAATGCCTATCATATGATCGGCCAGGCATACCCCTGTTAGCCGATGGCCTTAATCTTGCCTTTTAGAACACCCGGCATATATAACTCCAACAGGAAGATTGTGTGACATTACTACAGGCCAATCCCGAGCACTCTGACGAAATAGCCCGCGCCGAACGCGGCAAGGTCAAGCAAGCGGCGGCGCTCTCCTCGATGGGGGCGGCCCTCTTTCTGGCCGTGGCGAAGCTGGCGATTGGCCTGCTGACCGGCAGCCTGG
>JBBSAN010000151.1:0-11301 GCA_038252265.1 Chloroflexia bacterium | reverse complement strand
GCCGCGACAACCTGACCCGGATCGAGGTACTGGGGGCCACCTTCGCCCATACCCTCAGTGGGACGTTGATTTTCCACCTGAAGACCGACCCTGCCGCCGGAACTGATCTAGTCACGCAAGCGTTGGATGTCAAGTGGCTCGCCAACAATCAATACTGGGCGATCACCTTCCCGCCGATCCGGCAGTCGAAAGACCGGAGCTTCTACTTTTATTTCGAGTCGCCCGACGCGCCGGAAGGACACGCCGCCACGCTCTGGTTCAGCGAAGACGATGTGTACCCCGATGGCACCCGCACCAACCGGGGCAGTGCCAACCGCGGCGACCTGACCTTCCGCGCCTGGTCGCTGCTCGATCCCGACAAACCCTGGTTCGTGCGGGCGCTGGACGGCGGGGCGGCAGGGGCCAGCGTCTGGGAGAATACCCAGGCGTTGCCCCGCGCCTGGTTGACCCACGCAGTGAAGGTGCTACCCAGCACCGACGATCAACTGGGCACATTGCGCCAGCCGATCTTCGACCGCGCCGGGACCGCCGTGCTGGCCGAACCCCTGGCCGCCACGCTGCCACTGCCCGCCACCCCGCCGCCCACCGGGTCCGACACCGTGACGATCACCCACTATGCGCCGGATAGGGTGGAGATCGCCACTATGAGTCCCGCGCCGGGCCTGCTCATCCTGGCCGACCAGGTCTTCCCCGGCTGGAGCGCCACCGTAGACGGCCAACCCACCCCGATCCTGACCGCCGATCATGCCCTCCGCGCCGTCTATGTCCCCGCAGGCGAACATAGCGTGCGCTACCAGTATGCGCCGCTCTCGTTTACCCTCGGCGCGCTGCTCAGCGCGGGCGGGCTGATCCTCGTGGCGCTGCTGGTGTTATGGCCGATCCGCCGCCGGAATCGCCCGGCGACATAACGGCACGTCCGCCCCGCCGTTTCTTGCGTATAGTCCAAAGAGCGGGACCACCCGCAGCGATCAGGAGGAAGCAACCAGGCTATGAAGGTATTGATTGTTGGGGCGGGCCTCGCCGGGCTGGCCTGCGCGCAGATTTTGCACGCGCAGGGTATTGATGTGCAGGTGTTGGAGGCCAGTGACGGCGTCGGTGGGCGAGTGCGGACCGACCAGCAGGACGGGTTCCTGCTCGACCGGGGCTTCCAGGTGCTCTTCACCGCCTATCCTGCGGCCAACCGCCAGCTCGATCTGGCGGCGCTAGACCTCTGCAAGCTCGCCCCCGGCGCGATCATCGCCCACCATACCCACCGCTATATGCTGACCGACCCGCTGCGCGACCCTGCCGACGGGCTGCGCGCTGCCCTCTCGCCCGTCGTTCCCCTGGCCGACAAGCTGCGCACGGTGGTCCTGGCCGCCGAACTGCGGGCGCAGACGATTGACGAACTGTTGAGCGGCGCGGACGAAAGCACGCTGGCCTACCTCCAGGGGCGGGGCTTTTCGCCAGGCTACATCAACGGCTTCATCCGCCCCTTCTACGGCGGCATCTTCCTCGACCGCAGCCTGGCGACCAGCGCCAAGTGCTTCCGCTTCGACTTCAAGATGCTGGCCGAGGGCGACACCACCGTGCCCGCCACCGGGATCGGGGCGATCCCGGCGCAGATGGCCGGGCGGCTGGGCGACCGGGTGCGGCTGGGGGTGCGAGTCACCCGCCTCTTGCGGGGGGATGATGGCGCGGTGCGCGGGGTGCAAAGCGCCGACGGCACCGAATGGCTGGCCGACCGGGTGGTGCTGGCCGTCGAAGCGCCCGAAGCGGCCCGCCTGACAGGGCTGCCCATGCCGGAGGCGCATGTGGGCACGGTCAACCTCTACTGGGCCGGGCCGCGCTCGGTCTATGGGGGGACCAAGATCGTGCTCAACGCCAATCCTCGCCCGTTCCTGAACAATGTGGTGCAGATCACGAATGTCGCCCCCACCTATGCCCCCGCCGGGCAGCATCTCCTGTCGGCGTCGGTGCTGGGCGTGCCAGCGGGGGATGACGATCAGCTATTCGCGCAGGGGATGGCCGACCTGCGCCGGATATTCGACGGCGACGGCGCCGCGCTGGCCGCCCTGGATGCGCTGCGGCCCCTGGCCCTCTACCGCATCCCTTACAGTCAGTTCGCCCAGCCGCCCGGCATCCACCCCACCCTGCCCGACAACAGCACGCCGATCCCCCACCTGCTTTTCGCTGCCGAGTTCACCGAAGCCAGCAGCCAGAATGCCTCGCTGATCAGTGGCGAGAAAGCCGCCGCGCTGGTGACGGGGGCGCAGTAGGCAGTCGGCAGTAGGCAGTAGGCAGTCGGCAGTCGGCAGTCGGCAGTCGGCAGTCGGCAGTCGGCAGTCGGCAGTAGTTGAAAGAAGGAGTGAAAGGGCGAACCCCAACGGGTTCGCCCTTTCGCGCTTTCGTTCTTTTCGCTTCGTGCGTTTCGTCGTTTCGTGCTTTCGTGGTTCCATCTGCACGCTAATGGAACAAAAAAGCAGGAGTGGCGCCATTGCCACTCCTGCTCTCTTAAACCTGCCAGTGGTCTAATCACTGAAAACTGCTCACTGACCACTGACCACTAGCCACAGGTTACGGGTTGGTCGGCGCGTTCGGATCGGTCGGCGCGTTCGGGTCCAACTGCTGCTGCTGCGTCGTGGGGTCCGGTACGTCGCGCCAGGCTTCCAGCGTCACCGGGACGCGGATCGTCTTGCCGTCGCGGATGACCGTCAGGGTCACCTTGTCGCCGACCTTCTTGCTGTTCAGGTAGCCGGTGAGGTCGGTCACCGAACTGACAGCGTGCCCGTCCACCTCGGTGATGATGTCGCCATAGGCCCCGCTATTGGAGGTCGTCGGATCGACGCCCTTCAGGCCTGCCTTCGAAGCCGGGCTATTGTCCACCACTTCGGTCACCAGCACGCCCTTTTGCACGGGCAGGCTCAGGGAAGTGGCGATCTGGGGGGTGATCTCGCCGCCACGGATGCCGATCCAGGGGCGGGTCAACTGCGCGCCCGTCTGAAGCTGCGGCAGCAGTTCTTTGGCGCGATCAATCGGGATGGCGAAGCCGATACCGACCGAGCCTTCGACCGGGCTTTCGATGGCGGTGTTGATACCGATCACCTGGCCCTGGTCGTTCAGCAGCGGGCCACCCGAGTTGCCGGGGTTGATCGGCGCGTCGGTCTGGATCATCCCGTTCATGGTCCGCCCGTTGGTCGGCGTCCAGTCGCGGTTGACCGCGCTGATGATGCCCGCCGTTACGGTGTGGTCCAGCCCGAACGGGTTGCCGATGGCGATCACGGTATCGCCGACCTGCACGTTGGCCGAGCTACCCAGTTGGGCGATGACCAGCTTGTCCGCCGGGATATTCGCCTGGATCACAGCCAGGTCGTCCTGCGGGGCGGTGCCGACCACGGTCGCGTCGAGTTGCGTCCCGTCGAGCATGAGCACGCGCACCGTCTTGGCATTGTTCACCACGTGATTGTTGGTCAGGATGTGGCCTTCCTTATCGAGGATAATGCCCGTCCCTTCCCCCTCGCCGCCGCCAAAGCGCCCGCCCCCGTTGAGGGTGACGCCCACCTGGACGATGGCCCCGGCCACCTGCTTGTACACCTGCCCGATAGTCGAGCTTTGCGCCGTCACCGGGTTCGCCGTCACCGGGTTAGAGGCGACCGACGGGGGCGCGGTCTGCGCGGTGGTCGCTGCCGGAGCGCGGAACATCAGCGCCGTCATCCCCCCGCTCACACCACCGACCAGCAAGCCCAGGACCAGGCCGACGCTTAACAGCAGCCAGCCCATGCTCCCCGCGCCGCCATTGCGCTTCGGCCCCACCGGAGGCAATACCGGCGCTTCCGGCAAGGGGGTGGTCAGCCGGGGGCGCGGCGCAAACTCACTCCGTGCCCGTTCCATCGGCCCGGGCACCACATCGCCGTAAATAGGTTCCTCAGACATTGCGCATTCCTTTCTTCATACCTGGCCTGATAGCCGGGCAAAGAGGGACCGAGGACGATCCCTCCCAATTAGTAGCAATTTCATAAATCCATTGGCTACATGGTTATTATACCGGATTTAGTTAAAACGTATCTTAGAGCAACATTAAAGATAGTTAAGAATCAGGGGCGCTCCACCGTGAACAGACAACAGCCCGGAACTCGCCAGGCAGGCCATTGCCCTGCAACCCTGTAATGGGGACCAGGTCCTAGCCTTAATATACTACTCCACAACGGTGCCATACGCTTGATCATTGCTTACTAAGAGGATATAATCACATTAATCCGATTCGAGAGTAGTACATTGTAGAGGTCGCTTGCCACTCGCTGGCTCGCGGCGGCACCAAACGGGATCCTAGAAAAGAACAGGGGAACAACCGAGGACGCCTCCGGCTCGTGGCTATTCGTAGCAGGCAACCTCCAAACGGCCCGGAGCCAGCGGTTGGCTCCGGGCGCAGGATTAGCAGGCCACAGACCCGGTGCCAGAGCGCCGGGAACAGGCCAGAGAGACAGCATCGTGCCGGTAGTATTGAGACGGGTCTTCCCACAACCGGGCCTGGCAGCCATCGTCAGCGTGCTGGCGTTGGCGACCCTGGCGGCGGGTTGGGAGTTGCAAGGAAGGACCCCGATCAGCGGGGCACAGGGGCTGCTCACCCTCTTCCTTTTCGCCGCCATCGTCGCCGCCTACCAGTTCCCCATCCACATTAATCGCCACCTGAAGGTCGAGATGACCACCGTCCCGACCTACCTGATTGCCGCCTTGTTGCCCACAGTGCCCCTGGCCGCCCTGGCCGCCGGGGCGGGCATCTTGACCGGCGAACTGCTCAACCGCACGCGGCGCGGCAACTACTGGAGCGATGTGTTTACCGCGGCGAGCCGTTTCACGCTGGCCGTGTTTATCAGCGCCGCCGTGGGGCAGTTGATCCAGGGGAACATGGCGATCCACCTGTTTGGGGTGGCGGTGACGCTCTGGGCCGGGGATATCATCACTGCCCCGCTCGCCATCGGCCCGATGTCGGGCGAACACCCCCGGCGGATCATCGCCGGGGTGGTCCGCGACACTTTCCTGGGCGAGGGGGCGCAATACCTGCTGGGGATGCTGGGGGCGCTGGCGGTGACGGCGCAACTGTGGGCACCGGCCTTGTTGGTGATGCCCACAGCGCTGGTCTATCTGGCCTTCAAGAGTGTCAAAGAGATGCGCACCAGCACCCGCCAGATGTTGGAGCAAATGGCGGACATGGTCGATCTCCGCGACCCCTACACCGGGGGGCATTCCCGGCGCGTGGCCGAATTGACGGCGCACATCCTGCGGGAACTGGATGTGCGCGGACCGGAAGCCGATCTGATTATCTCGGCGGCGCGCACCCATGACATCGGCAAAATCGACATACCCGACCATATTTTGAATAAGCCTGGCCCGCTCCTACCGGAGGAACGGATCATCATGGAAACGCACTCAGCGCGGGGCGCGGAACTGCTGGCGCGCTACCCCGACTTTGCCCGTGGGGTGGCTATCGTGCGGCACCATCATGAGCAATGGGATGGCAATGGTTATCCAGATCGGCTGCGCGGCACCGCTATCCCCTTCGGGGCGCGCGTGGTCGCGGTGGCCGACAGCTATGATGCGATGACCACCCAGCGCCCCTATCGCCAGGCGATGACGGTGGAGAAGGCGATGCTGATCCTGCAACAGGGGCGTGGGCAACAATGGGATGCGGAAGTGGTAGATGCCTTCCTGCAAGTGCTTGCCGGACAATTGGAGTACCCCGCTCCTCCATTCCCGCTGATCGCCAACACCCACAAAATGGAGGTTGGGGTCGAGCAACAGGCGTGATTACAGGCCGTCAGAAGAGGAGCCACTTCCAAAATAGATGGTAAGGCAAACCAAAGCTAGCTAATCTGTGTTAGTTAATCCAAAAGGAGTACAGACGATGAAACGCCGCCAGACTTACCGCCTGCGGGCACTGACCGCCTGTCTGATGTGTCTCGCCTTCACCCTGAGTGGGGGATGGGTCGCCCAGAACGCGTACGCGCTGACCAGTGGCTGCCGCTCGGATCCCGTCGTTGTCCTGAGCAACGGGGCCATCATCGACATCAGCGCTGCGGTGCAAACCGATCGGGCCAACGTTGAGTACATCGCCTACACCCTCCACATTCCCCGCGGCATCTGGGTGGTGAGCGTCGTGGGCACCGGATTACTCGACCGGGTTCCGTCAACGTTTGCGGTCAGTACCGACGCGCCCGCGAATCAATACTGGACCGAAACCACGGCGTACACGCGGGTCTCGAACGTTGAGGTGACGGCTTCCTCGGCGCTGGTGCTGGCGACCCACATCAGAGTCGCCCAGGGCACGAGCATAGGGCGCGAGCAGCAGGTGTTGCGCGTCGATCTGCAACGCTGACCCGGCAGCGCGCCGCCCGCGCCGCCCAGTCAGGGCGCGTGGATTCAGTGGCGGGGAATGAGGAAGGCCAGGACCGCCCCCAGCGCCAGCAGGCCCAGCACCACCAGGGTGAGCGCCAGGTAACGTGGCTCGCGGTTGCGGCCAAAGTGTGCAGCAGCGATGCTGAGATGGGCGGCGGGGATCATCAGCAATACCAGCAGGCCGAGGTCGAGCAGCGCCAGGGGGTTGCCCGCCAGTAACTCGGTGGGGAGCCGGTCGAGGGGCACCACCTGTTCGGGGTGGGGATGGGGGCTGATCACCTGCCAGAGCAGGCCCAGGCCCATCAGGCTGAAGCTGAGGGCCATGCCCCCGGCCAGGGTGCGCTGCACCCGCCGGTAGAGGACCGCCGTAGCGGGGGCGGGATCAACCATCGCGGGGCGAGGGGGGCGGCCAGGGCCAGACCCGCAGGGTGCAGTCCCAGGCCCCGGAAATGATCAGGTTGCCCGCCGGGGGGACCCCCACGGCGTAGACGACATCGGTGTGCCCGGCGAATGTATGGATCACCTGATTGCTCACCAGATCCCACAGCTTCAGCGAGAGATCCCACGATGCCGAAACGGCCTGCCGCCCGTTGGGCAGCATCGCCACTGTGGTGACGCTGTCGGTGTGGCCCTCGTATGTTCGCAGCACCTGCCCGCTCGCCAGGTCCCACAGCTTCAGCGTCTTGTCCCGCGAGCAGGAGAGCGCATAGCGTCCATCGGGGGTCAAGGCCACGCCCAGCACCCACTTGGTGTGCCCTTCCAGGGTCCGCAGCACCGCCCCGGTCGCCAGGTCCCACACCTTGAGTGTGTTATCCCAGGCGGCGGACACGGCGAAGCGCCCGCTGGGAGCGACGGCCACGGCCTGCACCCGGCTGGTGTGCCCGGCGAAGGTCCGTACCTCGGCCCCGCTTTGCAGGTCCCACAGCTTCAGCGTCTTGTCCCACGAGCAGGAGATCATGTGGCGACCATCAGGCAGCACGGCCACCGCCGACAGGTAACCGCTGTGCCCGCTGTAGGTACGCAGCGCATCCCCGGAGATCAGATCCCACAGCTTGAGCGTGGTATCGTTGGAGGCCGAGACGGCGTAGCGCTCGTTGGGCGTGATCCCCACCCCCCAGACCGGCGCGGTGTGGCCCACCAGCGTACGCAGGGCGTCGCCGTTGTCGAGGTCCCACAAGATCAGGGTGTTATCGCTCGATCCCGACAGGGCATATTGCCCGTTGGAAGTCAGCGCCAGCGCGTTCACCGAGCCAGTGTGCCCGGTCAGCACACGCTCCGTCGCAGGCGGTTGGGGGGGGTTCATCATGGCAGCCATTATAGCACAAGGCGGAGAAATTAGAAATCAGAAGTCAGCTTCTTTCATATGCAGGGGAGTGTAAAGAGAGCACTTGTGCAAGGGATCGTAGAGCGCGCACGGGCTACAACCGATCCACTGACTCCTCTGACTTCTGATTTCTAATTTCTAATTTCTAATTTCTAGTGCCTTTAATACGTCTCCCCTTGATCCACCGGGACCGACCAGACGGCGTCCACTACGCCATCGAGGCCGAAACGCTGGAGGACCCGGTAAAGGTAGTCCACCACATAAATCCGCCCCTGGTGGTCTTCGGCCAGCCCGGCCATCCCCTGGAAGTTCCCCGGCATCCCTCCGGACGACCCCAGCGGCGGCAGGGCCTGCCCGTCGGGCGCAAACCGCCGGATCTGGTTGGTGTTGAGGTCGGTGACGAGGATTTCGCCGTTCCGCCGGGCCAGCACCGACTGGTACGGCACTTCCAGCGCACCACTGGGCGGCGGCAGCGCGATCGCCTGGTGGGTCACCCCTTCGGGAAAGTGCAGGAACTCAACGCTCGCGGCGTGCAAGGCGAGCAGCCGCCCGTCGGGGGCGATGGTGATGCCCTGCGAGACCTCACTCAACTCCCACTTGGCCTGGACATGGCCGGTAAAGTCATAGACATAGATGTAGCTGCGCCGGTCCGACAGGTAGAGGTGCTTATCGTCGGCGGCCAGGCAACCCCGCGCAGGGATGTAGCCGTCGGGCAAAGACCAGATGGTGCGGATCTGCCCCTCGTGGTCAAATTGGAGGATCCGCCCCAACTCGGTATCGGCGAGGTAGAGATTATCCGCCGTGTCTACGGCCAGGCCACAGAAGAGAAATTCGTTAAGTTGCGGCCCGCCGGGGGTGGGCGAGGGCCGGGCCGCGGTTTGGAGCCGGACATCGGTCACTGCGGGTTGGATGCCGGGGCCGGGCGTGCCGAGCGGCGGAGTCAACCGGGGCCAGAGCGTGCCGCGCACCCCCCCGCTCGAGTCGAACACCCAGATCACGCCACTGTCGTTGTCGTTGGCGTAGACCGTGCCGTGCGAATCGATGGCGATCCAGTAGAGCGCGGCGCTGAGTGCCCGGGGCGGGGCCGACGACCAGACCAGGGCCAGCGCAACAAACGTGGGAACGGCGGCGGCCAGCACCCCGCGCCACATCCAGCCCGGCAGGCCGAGGAAGATCAGCCAGCCCAGCAAGGCCGCCACCAGCAGGAGACCGCGCGGCCCCCACAAGACCCCCGGCGCGGTCGCCAGGGGCGCGATCTGGGTGGTCACGCCGGTCACAATGCTGCCCCACAGCAGCAGCGCCCCGGCCCCCGTCGCTATCCACTGGTGCCGGAACAGGCCCAGGCCGAGCACGACCAGGCCCACCGCCACTAATCCCAGGCTGACCAGCGGCTGCGGCTGCACCCCCAGCACGATCGGGTCAATCAGGGCGAAGAGGATCGCCAGGCCGCCCAGGAACAGCCAGGCATAGAGCTGGCGGCTGTTGACCGCATCCCCCGGCGGCACCGGGCCGGGGTGGGGCGGGGGGTGCGGGGGTAGGGGAAGTTCCGGGCGGGCGGCGACCGACGCGGCTTTCTCGCTGGGTTCTTCGGGCGGTGGAGGGGGGGGTTCCTGAATCGACATAGACCTTCCGCGACATATGGACCGTGAAAATGTAGGGTCACTATACCACAGAGCCAGGGGCGGATTCAAGCGGGGCGAAAGATGAATAGCCCCGCGCCCAGCCCGCACTTTTATCCCCATCTTCGTGCCTGGAGCGGGAAGGGGGGATCCATCGCTTCTCCTGGCGGCGGCGGCACGCCGCGCTTCGCCAGGTGCGGCTGGTAAAGTAGATAGGTATCCGCATCCATCCTACTGACGCTTGATATACCTATTTTAGCCATAAAATGTGGGTAAAAGTGAGGGTTGCATCGTGTGGCAGGGGGCAGGGGCCGTAGATAAACGTGGTGATCGGAGCAGGGGCCGGAGTGGGTCGGGACGTAGCAGGATGATTTAGTGGCATAGCAGGTGCATAGCAAGTGCTTGACAGTACGGGAGAGGCGCGGCATACTAAGCGTGCTGCCTTGCCCTGACCGGCGAACGCCTTATCGCCCGGCACGCGGCGTAGTTTCTTGGAGGGAGAGGAATAGAGTTTATGGACACGATGAATAGCACAAATACCACAACCGCGCTACCCCACTGGGATATGACGGTCATTTATCCCAGCCTGGAGTCGCCGGAGTTTACAGCGGCGGTGCAGGTGGCAGGCGACCACATCAGCGCCCTGACCGCCGAGTTTGATCAGCTAGGGATCGATCAGCGCGCGGCGGCCCCCCTGGATGCTGCGACTGTGGCGGCGCTGGACACGATCACCGAGCGCTTCAATGCCCTGATCGATGAGCTGACCGACGTAGGCACCTACATCAACAGCTTCATCGCCACCGACTCGCGCAACGCCCAGGCCCAGGCCCGCTATAGCGAGTTCCAGCAATATGAGGTGCGCCTATCGCAACTGGGCACCCGTTTTACCGCCTGGATCGGCTCGCTTGATGTGGATGCCCTGCTGGCCCAGTCCGCCGTGGCGCGGGAGCATGAGTATGTGCTGCGCCAGGCCAAGATCCAGGCGACCCACCTGATGTCGCCCGCCGAAGAGGCGCTGGCCGCCGAATTAGACATCAGCGGCGCGGCGGCCTGGGGCAAGCTCCACGGCGACATGGGGTCGCAACTAATGGTGCCGATCGAGCTGGGCGGGGCGCGACGCGAACTGCCGATGAGCGAGATCCGCAACCTGGCCTACGAAGCCGACCGGGATGTGCGCCGCCGGGCCTACGAGGCTGAACTGGCGACCTGGGAACGGGTTGCCGTCCCGTTGTCGGCGGCGCTGAACAGCATCAAGGGCCAGGTCAACACGCTGAGCCGCCGCCGGGGGTGGGACACCCCGCTCGACGCGGCGCTGTTCAACAACCACATCGACCGCGAAACGCTCGAAGCGCTGCTCCACGCCGCCCGCGAATCGTTCCCGACCATGCGCCGCTACCTGCGGGCGAAGGCCAAAGCGATCGGCGTGCCCGCCCTGGCCTGGTACGACCTGTTCGCGCCGCTGGGATCCAGCGACCGGGTCTGGGCCTGGGACGACTCGGTGCAGTTTATCGTGGACCAGTTCGGCACCTTCTCGCCCAAGCTGCGCGACTTTGCCGACCGCGCCTTCCGCGAACACTGGATCGACGCCGAGCCGCGCCCCGGCAAGACCGATGGGGCGTTCTGTATGCCGGTCAACAAAGGGGCACTGGGCGAGTCGCGCATCCTGGCGAACTTCAAGCCCGCGTTCGGCGGGGTCAGCACCCTGGCCCACGAACTAGGGCACGGCTACCACAACCTGAACCTGGCCGGGCGCACCATGCTCCAGCGTGACACGCCGATGACCCTGGCCGAAACCGCCAGCATCTTCTGCGAGACGATCATCCGCGAGGCCGGGCTAAAGAGCGGCGATGCCGCCGAGCAGTTGGTCATTCTCGAAGCGTCGTTGCAAGGCTCCTGCCAGGTGGTGGTCGATATCACCAGCCGCTTCCTGTTCGAGCAGAGCGTCTTCGAGGCGCGGCAGGCCCGCGAGTTGTCGGCGGAAGAACT